>JAFSKP010000072.1 GCA_017448905.1 Bacteroidales bacterium
AGTACCATACATATAGAGGCAGTAGCTGTTGGTGCCGGTCAGCGGGTTGCTGTTGCTGCTCACATAGCTGCTGCTCGGGTAGGGGAAAGCAGTGCTGTAGTTGGTACCCTTCACCCAGCATTCGTTGATGGGATAGCTGGAACCAGTACCGGCTACATCCTCGAAACCGTACACATAGTGGTTGTATTTAGTGACAGCCATTGGCGTGCAAGGAGTGGTGAAGGTGTAGACCGGACTCCAGTCGCTGTAGCCGTCGGCGCCGCAGTTGGCGCGTACATAGAAGTCGTAGGTCGTCAGCTCGTCAAGACCAGCGACATTGTAGACATGGTCGGTGAGCGTGATGACGGAAGCGTTGTTGATATCCAGCGGGCTGGGGCCGAACATGACATCCCAGCTGCTTTCGGTAGCATTGGTGCTGTTCTGGGTCCAGTCGATGGTGGCGGCATTGTAGGTCAGGGCCGTGGTGTGGACATTGCTCGGCTTGACGCAAGGAGGCAGCAGGCTGACCTCGATGTCGTCCACGTATACATAGTTGGTACCTGTGGCCGGAGCCAGAAGGGCTATGCGGCCTGTGGTGCCGGTGTAGCTGTTCAGAGGTACCTCATACTCGTTCCACGGATAGGGCGAAGCGACGTAGGCGGGCTGGATCTCCTGAATCAGTTGGAAGGTGCTGATGTCGTCGGGGTCGGTCATGACGCCAACCTGAATCTTGCCGTAGGTGCCTGTCGAGCTGGCACGCAGCACCTTGAGGTTGAGCTGCAGGTCGGTCACCGGGTTGGTGAAGGCGGGCAGCACTGCGTAGCTGTAGTATGTCGTGGTGGCATAGAAATAGAGGCAGTAGTTGTTGGTCGTGGTCGACGGGTCGCTGTTGTTGGCCACGTAGCTTGTCGAAGTGTAGGGATATGCCGTCGTGTAGTTGGTACCCTTCGTCCAGCAGGCATTGATGGGGTAAGCGGAGCCTGCACCCTCAACATCCTCGAAGCCGTAGACGTAAGGCTCGGCCATGGTGATGGTGTAGGGCAGACACTTGGTGCGGAAGGTGAAGGCGTCGCTCCATTCGCTGTCGTCGCCGCCGCCGCAGAGGGCGCGGACATAGACATTGTAGGGAGTGTCGTCAGAGAGACCGCTAAGGCTTATGCTGTTGGTAGTAACTGATGTGGCAACGCCATCGGTGGCGGGGTCGAAGTTGGCATCGCTGCTGTACTTCACCTCCCAGTTGCCGGGGTTGGTGGTGTTGCGGTCGGTCCAACTGACAGTGGCGCTGTTGGTGGTCACATTGGTTGCAGCAAATGTGTTGGTCAACGGCGGGAAGCAGTTGGGGATTGCCTTGACAGTGATATTGTCGATACCGCAGTAGACGGTTGAGTAGCTATATGTACCTGTGCCATTGTGGACACCCGAGAACTTGAAAGCCAGGCGTGCGCCGGCAGGAGCGGTGGCGGCCAGGTTGTCAAGTTCGAGGTCGATAACATTCTGTGTGGTAGCGACAGCGTTGTAGGACTGCAGCGACTGGAAGGTGGTGACATCATCTTCGGTGATATAACCAAGCTCCAGAACTGCGGCAGCACCTGTAGTGCTGTAGGCAGTGCTCATCTTGTAGTCGAACGATACCATCACGTTGTTCAGCGGTTGGTTGAACAGCGGCATCACAGCATACTTCGTATTACCACGTGCAGTCTCGTAACCGATATATGTGCTACTGGTCACATTGGCACCGGTAAGCTGTATCGGCATGCAGAGGTAGGGGTTGTTGGCAACCATCGATCCGTAAGAAGTACCAGTAGTGACGCCTACACCACCATAGTAGCTGGAGCCGGTGGTAGTAGCGGTGTTGGTACCGTTGCTGGAGTAATCCCAGCAAGCAGGAGATACAGACGGTCCAGTGTACGGATTGGTAGCCAGGTCGCTGTAGCCGCTGAAATTCTCAGCGTAGGGCAGCTGCTGGATGTCGGCGCAAGATGTGCGGAAAGAGTAGACATTGCTCCATGCGGAGGTGTCACCATCGCCGTTGGCGGCAGCCGTACATATCGCGCGTACATATATATCATATAGGGTATTGGCAGTGAGACCTTGCAAGCTGATGCTATTGGTAGCGGAGGTGGTCGTCAAGTCGTTGAACATAATCTCCCACATTGCAGGATCTGAAGCGGCATTGTTGGTCCACGTCAGGTCGGTACTCGAAGCGGTTGTGTTCGAATCAACAATGTCGCTAGGCTTCGGACAGGTGGGGGTAACCTCAATCTGGAAATTGTCAATGTACAAATAGTAGGCATAATTACCATAATAATGGAATGCTATGTACTTTGTACCTGCAGGAATACTTTGTTCAACCTCGGTCCAACTTCTGTTGACAGTACTCCATTCTCCCCAAGTGAAAGCAGAAGTATCATTCGTCGTTGAAGAGAATCCCACTTGAACCTGGTCGCTTCCGTTAGAGTGATTCTTATAGTAGTATCTGAGAGTATAATTTCCCGATGTCATATTAAACTGCGGGGAAATAAGATATTGGTCATATCCTTTACTGTCACTTGAATAAGAGCTGAAACGGAAAGAACGTGAACCCGCATACGGAGATGTCGTATTGTGAGTCATAAGGTTGCCACTAACCGGGCTTGAGCTCTTGTAGACAATGTTCCAGCACTCGGGAGGACATGTCGTGCTCTCAAAGCCCTCAAAATAGGGATTTTCAACAGTTACGGGCAATGCCAGACACGGCATCGTGAAGTCGTAAGTCATCCAATCCAGCGTGTCGTTGGCACCGCAGATGGAGCGGATGTCGATAGTGTAGCTGGTGTTGGGAGCCCAAGTGGAATGGCTGTAGCTGGGGGTGGTAACAAATGCGCTGGTGTAGCTGCTGCTGCCCTGCTCGGCCCAACGGATCTCCCACTGGGTGGTGTTGCCGGCAGTCCATGCTACAGCACCGTCAGCATTGAGGGCGATATTGGTAGGATTGTTGCAGCTGAGGCCACGCACCGACACATTGTCGATGGCTGCGGGAGGCTGTGAACCGCCGCTACCGTCGTTCATCCAGGCAAAAACCAGTTTGTAGTTGCCAGGGGTTGTAATGTTAGCCGATCCAACATAGGTATTCCAAGATGTATTCAGATTCTTATAGCCACCATCAACAGGAATCCATTCCGTAGGCAGATAAGAGTCTTGATAATAGTTGTGAACATAGGATGTAGGTAATGAAGCGTTGTCCGGGACCAAAGCCACGCGGAGGAAGTCCCATGTAGATTCACCGTTGGCGGTCCAGTCGTATTTAATAATGTAATCACCAACATTCTCAAACGGCAAAGTTACATAGGCATAGGCAATGTTGTTGCCATGCGAGTAGGCGTTGCTGCTGCCGTCGTTGGAGACATAGTAGCCATTCGAGCCGCCGTTGCTGGCAGCCGTACCGACAACCCAAGCGTTGCTGCCGGTGCTCTGGGTGATAAAGCCCGTGGCGCCGTCCTCGAAGTCGCAGCTGTAAGGCAGACTGAGAGGCATGGTGTAGTAGACGGGGCTGATGTAGAAGTTGGTGTCGCCTGCACCGCAAATGGAACGCACCGAGATCTCGTACTGCGTACCAGCCTCGCCAGTGAGGGGCAATGTAGCCGTATTGGTGCTTACCACCAGCTCGGTGTAGTTGCCACTGCCAACGATGCCATACCGTACTTGCCATTGGGTGGCTGTACCGGCAGTCCAAGTCAGCACCTTGGTGCTGCTGATGGCCAGGTCGGCTGGGTCGTTACAAGTGGGGCAAGCCTTGAAGGAGGCAAACGTACCTGCACTGGGTGCGCCACCCGTATAGAGGGTTTCACCGTTGTGGGTGATGGTCATCGAGCACTCGCCGTCGTAGCTGCCGGTATGCCACACAAGGCTATACAGCGAACCGCCGCAGAGGGTGAGGCTCTCTGTCTCGCCCGATGCACCGCTTGCACAGGTGATGGTGGTAACAGGGCTGCCGTCCTGAAGCACCTCGATGTAAGCACCGTTCCAACTGTCGTTATACGAGTCTGTCATCGTGAACGACAACTGGCACGAGGTGGCACAGGGAGTGAAGAGGTCGATGGGACCGACCCAGTCGTTGGTGTCTTCGGCACCGCAGATGGAGCGGACGTATGCCACATAGTGCGAGCTGCCCTGGAGGGAAGCAGTGCTGAACGAAGCGGCGGTCAGCACAGCCGAAGTGGTATAGGTGGTTGCGTCACTCAGGGCGTATTTGACTTGCCACTGGGTGGCGTCGCCGGCCGTCCAACTCAGCAGGTTGTTTTCGGCATCGTAGGCGATGTCGGCAGGATCCTGACAGGTGGGGCAGGCGCGGAAGCTGGCGAAAGTGCCGCTGGGGGCGCCGCCGCTGTAGAGAACCGTACCGTTGTGGGTGATGGTCATCGAGCATTCGTTATCATAGCTACCAGTTGTCCAAACAAGGGAGTATTGCGAACCACCGCAGAGGGTGAGCGATTCTATCTCAGGTGAGCCACCGTTAGTGCAGGTAATGGAAGTGACATACTCGTTATCCTTGTATACGTCAATAGCAGCGCCGTTCCAACCGTCGCCGTAGCTGTCAGTGAGCTCGAAGGTGAGCTGGCAGGAGACGGGGCAGGGGGTGGAGAAGGCCACAGGGCCGACCCAATCGAGCTGCTCGGTGCCGCAGATGGCACGGACGTAAGCCTCATAGTCGGTCGAGCCCTCGAGGGTGGTGAGGGTCTGGCCGTTGGTGATGGTCATCGGCGTGGCACCGTCGGGGTCGAAACCGGGGGTGCCGAGCACCAGCTGGTAGGCTGTCGAGGTGCTGTGGCCGTCGGTGAAGCTGAAGGTTGCCGAGGTGGGCAGGATGTCGGTCACCTGCAAGCCACTGATGGGGAAGCAGGAGGGCTGCGGCTTGACAACGATCTGGTCGATGTAGCAGTCGTAGTAGCTGTAGTCGTTGCTCCACTTCAGGGCCAGACGCGCACCCGAGGGGATGGCAGCATAGTCGGTCAGATAGACGACCTTGTCTTGATAGGAGGAGGTCAGACCGTCGATGGTGGTCAGGGCCACGAAGCCGGAGATATTGTTGATATTGGTGAAGTAACCAAGAGTGAGGGTGCCGTAGCTGGAGTTCTCAACGCTGACGTTGAGGTCAAGCTCATAGTTGTTGAGGTTGACGTTGGTGTTGAACTTCGGCAGGACGGCGTAGACATCGTTGGCATAGCCGTTAGTCTCGTCGCCGGCACGCAAATAGAGCGAGGAATACTGGATAAAGCCAGTAGACGTGGCATCGTTGTTGCTGGCAAGGATATCCCAGCACACGGGAGTCTCGTCGAAGTCCTGCGTCATAGGCAGAGCCTCGTAACCGCAGCCGGTGGTGAAGTAGTTGTCGGCCACGGCACGCCAGGCGCTCCAGCTGCCGCTGGTGGCGCAGTAGGCGCGGATGTAGGCGTAGTAGGTGGTACGCTGGGGCAGGTCGGAGAGCGTGTAGCTGTTGCCCGTGAGGTTGTCGATAAGGGTACCTTCGGTCATGGGAGCGAAGTCGGCGCCTTCGTTGTACTTGATCTGATAACGGGTACCGTTGCCAGTCCAGTTGAAGATGACGTTGAAGTCGCCCGGGACGGCACCGAAGCTGTTGGGCTTGGCGCACTCGGGCTGCGTGAAGGTGTAGACCAGGCCCTGGCTGGCATCCACATCATAGTAGGGATGCACCGTGGGTGAGAGGGTGCGCGTCGCGGTGAGCGACGTGTAGGTGGGGACGATGGTGTCCCAACGGTTCTGAATGGTTGCCATGCAGTAGACGTCAGTGGCTGACGACTGCATACCGGCAAAGACCTGCGCCGTGGTGTTGAGCGTCATCGGACCATAAGCGAACTTGATGGTACCGGTGTTGGTGAGCACAAGCTGGAAACTGACAACGTTGTTTCCAATCTTGAGCTTGCGCCACTCGACGGTCACCTTGTTGGACTCCACCTTGGTGTAGATGGAGTTGGCTCCAACATTGGCGAACCCGCTCGGGGTGCCCAACGGCGCAATCACGATGCCCGACATGGTGGCGTCGCCCGTGGTGACGTAACCGTCGGCCGTCACATACAGCGTGGCGCCGCGACCGATGGAGGTCTGGCCATACTGCATCGCGAACGGCATCGCGATGGTCGTGTAACCATTCGTCACGTCGGCGGCAGTCCAGGCGGTACCGCCGTTGCCGACGATGGAGGCGTAGGCGACAGTGTCGGCCGCGAAGTCGTACTCCGAGACCTTTGCCACCTGGCTCCAGGCCACTCCCGGCAGCAGCAGCGCCGCCAGCAGGAGCAACCTCAAAAAGTAATTCTTACTTTTCATTGTGTTTTGAATTGGTTAATAAATTGATTGATTAATGATTTGTTTGTTTTTAGTTTTCGTGATATCAATATTCTATCAAGTCAAGTCCCTGATTACGGTAGAACCAAAATCTAGTATCGCTCGACAAAAGAGGTATCTGTTCGCTGATGGCATGGGCAATGATGATATGATCACTTGGGTCACGATGCTCTTGTTCCTCATTCAGTAGCAACCTCGAATATGTGTAACCAACGTATTCACGCAACGGAAGAAATTCTATTTCGAGATTATTCTCCACAGTACGGATCACATCGTATGCCGTTTTCCAATGCTTGGAGAGCAACTTCTTGTTATTGAAGTGTACCACCAACTCACGCATGGTCTCAAAACTTGCACATAGCACATTCGTGGAATCTTCCACGAGGGCAATGACATTTTTGTCGAGGCCATCGAAGTCGACTAACATGTCGATAACGACACATGTGTCAAGCATCAGTCTTTTCATAAACTACTCTGTTCAATCGCTATTATTCGGCCACATCCTGCCGTTCCTGCTTATTCTTATTCCGGTAGTAGCAGAGTTGCGATCTCAATTCAGGATCGGTCACCTCATAAATCATGAACTTATGGGCTCTTGCCCATCTGGCTGTTCTGGAAATCCGTCTCTTCGGAGCGGTTTCGGTCATCGTATCTTCCATCTTGCAAACTGATTAGTGATTTTTCTGTTCCTACGCAAATGGTGCCTACAGGGGCTAACCTCGTAGAAACTTTTGCATAGTGTTTTGTTTTAAATGGTTAAATTGTTAATAAAAGCTCCGTCGTCAACATCTCACTGCGGCTCTTCTCCATCTACATCTGTACAAGAAGTTTACGGTTTTCGTCATCTAAATTCTTATCAGTACTACCTTGTCTTCTTCAACATTCTGGTTTAAGGGTGCGCAAGACCACATGCTCCAAACGCTTTTCGTGTAGGTATGAGCGTTCACTTCCGAACCAAAATTCAATCCGTCCGTAAAGAACTGGCAGCTGTAATCACGGTCCTGCATGGTTATCTCGTCCTTGTCGAGGAGTATCAGCAGGTCGTAGTCGCTGTCGGGGCGCGCGTCGCCGCGGGCACGCGAGCCGTAGAGCCACAGCGAGGCCCCCTCGGGAATAATCTGCCTGCCGAGCTCCGCGATGCGTTCTATGACCTGTCTCTGCTCCATCTACACTCGAATTATTTCACTATAATTAACATTTGAAAGCTGCTTAAACAATGCTCCTTGCCCACTTACGGCGAGCAAAAAAACAAAAATTGAATATTTTATGGTTGCGTCAAATCTCTTAAAAAATAAAACAAATATATATATAAGGCAATATAATAAGGTGCATTACAATTGGTTATATCTCCCGACAGAGGCGTTGGGAACAGTTAGAGTTTTCAATGTTTTGAATTTTCAAAAATACGAAAAAAAACTCTAACAGAAAAAAAATTTGAAAAAGAAAAAGAATACGAAAGGCAATAGGCTTTCCGAACGAGTCGAGACCGTATGGCTCCACAAAGTGACGCGAAACTTGAACCGTTTGCCCAATCAGAGACTATTGACCCAGTAGCCACCCGCGTCACCCACTCCACGGTACTCGACAAGGTGGTGCTCGACGAGGACGGCAATATGACGCTCGACCACAGCCGACGGGATACCCGTAGATTCCGACACCTCGGCAAGCGTATAGCCAGGGTGACCTACGATGCAGGCCAGCACAACACGCTGCAGGGCATTGATGCTCTCTATTGGGCGAAGTACACCCTCGTCAAGTCCCACCGCCAGACGACCGGAGAGTTCCTCCCCTTCTTGAGGGCTGGCAGATGGAGCAGGAGGAGACAGTGGCGGCTTATCTTCCCCCTTTTTTGCCTTAGCCTCTGCAAGCCGCCGCGCGGCATACTGCATGAAGCCAGAGGCCGTCTCGACAGTGGAACGTCTCCCCTCGCCCAAAGCGACAGGCACCGTGTCGCCACCGGGTGCACCTTCCCTGTCGCTGATGTATGCGAAAACCCTCTTCAACGACTCGAAGATCTTCTCAGTCTCCTCAAGCCGTCCCTCCTCCAGCCGCTTCTTGAAGATGTCGCTGGCAGTCCAGAACATACAGAGGGTAGTGTATCGGCCCTTGTGGACCGCATACATGGGGCGGATGGCATCGTAGGCCTCCTCTATCCGGCCTTGTCGGCGTAACTCGAAAACATCCTTGACAGTCATGGAAAAATTTGTTGTGCTGATGCCCAAAGAACCATTGACACATCAGTCATAAGAAAACAATTATTTATTGATATTAAACAATATATGACGAATTGCATCAACAATTCACGAATGCAAATATACAAAAAAACACAATACAGGATAGTTGGCCCGCAGATGCCCTCGCCTGCCGTTTTCCTTCCAGGCGGAGGTGCCTGCAGAGAAAAGACGCAAACGAAATCCAAAACGAAAGAAGTTAAAAAAAGTTAAACACAACAAAAAAACAATAATTGTATACCAAAAACTTCTTTTTTAAGTTATTAGAAGCAAAAAGCAGAATAAAAAAAAACACAAAAATACATAATTAACTGACTGTCAAACTAATAATCAAATACTTAGCAATCAGCACATAAGAAATAAGTTACAGGCACATTCCCTATTTTTGCATATTTACTAAAGCTTAAACACAACGAGTGACGGCATACAAGACCATTTGTGCCGTTACAACTCGTCTCGTGGCGAGACTTGTCTGCACTGAAAAAAACAGAGTTGCAGAAGTTGCACGAGCTACAATATTTCCGCACAATAGCATACTAAACAGGAAAATGAAAGCGATAACAAAACAATCTGCACACTGCAACATGAGCAGGATATTCACCATCGCCACCTTGGCAGCGACACTGTTTGCATCGTGCCTGAAGGAGGGAAACGACACGCTGGTGCTACCCCTACCCGACGGCAAAATCCCCTACTCCGTGATACCGTCAAACCTACAGGACTCGCTGCTGGACAATGGCTTCGTCATCAACGAAGGCATAACGCCACCCTCGATTGAAGGAGTATACCTCATCTCGCCACACACCCTGCTCTATGCATCCGACGGCTACAGCAATGCCTTCTTTGACATCACCATGACCTTTGCAAACCAGAAGGCACGCGGAATGGTGACCTACGCCGAACGGCAGCGCGACACGGTGGAGGGGACATCGATCTCGGCACAGGTGATAGGACACGACAGCTGCTTCACCATGTACTGCTTCCAGAACCTCTCCGAATACTCGGGACCGGATCAACTCTGGACATGCAGGATAGCCACAGTGGTCTCCGGTATCGCCACCGCGAAAGGATTCCGCAACTGCCAGTACAGCTACATCATGCTCGACAAGGAAGCCGTCAACGAGGAATACTACTCGCAACTGGCAGAGAAGGAGACGTTCCGCATCTACTACGATGGCGACAGCATCGCAACAAAAATCAGGTAAGTAGAGTTTAGAGTTTAATGTTTAATGTTTAGAGTTTAATGTTTAATGTTTAGAGTTTAAAGTTTAATTTTAGAGTTTAAAGTTTAGAGTTTAAAGTTTTTTTTTACACACATTATCAGTAAAATAATCCTTATTATAAACACAACTTGTTTCTTTACCAGCTGACGAAACATGAAACTGAGAATAACGATAATACTCCTGACGCTGTTCGCAATGACTGTCAAGGGCATGGCGCAAGAGATACAACACGACACACTACCCCCGCCACCCACCACCACTGACACCGTCGCAGACATGACGCAAGCAGCAGGCGACACCATAGTGCTGGTGGACAAGACACTCGGCAAACCCAGACTGAAAGCCGGCATCCGCATTGGCATCAACGAAGCTGACATGGTCTACAGCCATGAACCCATCGGCCGCTATGGACATACCTGGCAGACCGGGAGCATGCTCGGCATCTTCGCCGAAACGCCGCTGTGGAACACACCGTTCTCACTGCGACCCGAAATCACACTCGTCTCGCGCGGCACCAGGCTCAACTGGCTCGACGTGAACTACGACTTCGTGGCAAACTACGTAGACCTTCGCCTCCCGATAACCTTCAACCTAGACTTCCTGAGCGAGAAATATTCGCCCTACATCATGGTGGCGCCCCAGCTGAACATCCCCTATAACGGCACAATCACCTATTCGGCCGACGACTACCCCGACCCCGTCTCCACTCCCATCACCAAGGCCGACATCAGGGCTGCAGACCTTTCGCTGATGCTCGGCGCAGGAATCGACATCAGGGTGGACCTCGAAAAGATGCCCGTGTTCTTCTCGCTCGAGGTTGGCTACAACCTGGGGCTGCTCAACAACTTCGCCAAGCGGGAACGCGCCGAAGCAACGGAGAGCCCGTCGAACATACTCAACGACTTCTTCGGAGCCGAGCTCTGGCACGGCAGCCGCCATACGAGAGGGCTGGAGATAGCCGCCCGCATCTCACTCCCCATCGACAGCAAATACCAGCAACGCTACCGCGACCTCCGCAAAGGCATCCCCGACACAGTGCGTCTGGTCGAAAGACAATACGACACCATCATCGGTCCTAACGACACCGTCATCATCGAGGTAGAAAGACCTATTCCCGAAATGCGGGCCAAGACAAACTACCAGACGAAGGAGTGCTTCTCGATAGCAGAACTATACAACCTCATGGAGCAAGGCCTCGACATCACGGGCAAGCGTATCTGCATGTTCGACATCAAGTTCGACTTCGACTCCTACAAGATACGCAAAGAGAGCGAACGCCCTCTCAACGAGTTGATACAGATGATGCACGACTACCCGCAGATGACCGTCGAGGTGTACGGCCACACCGACAGCATCGGTACCGCCGAGTACAACCAGCGGCTGTCGGAGAACCGCGCCAAGGCCGTGGTGGAATACATCAGCAGCCACGGCGTGTCGCCCAGCCGCATCAAGAGCTTCGGCTACGGCCTGAAGTACCCCATCGACACCAACTCGACCGAGGAGGGACGCTTCCGCAACCGTCGCGTGGAATTCGAAGTCATCACCATCGGCCTGAACAGAAGATACAAGGACTAGCGAACCGCAACCAGCGAAAAAAATAACGACAATGAATAAAACAATCCTTATGATGGCACTCCTGGCAACGGCGACGGCAGCCAACGCCCAGCAGGCCATCACCATAGTAGGCGGCGATGCCGAGAGCAGCAGCGGCAGCATAAGCCTGAGCTGCGGCGAGGTGGCAGTGCAGCACTCGGTGGCCAAGGCCATCACCGTCGTCAACATCACAAGCTATTTCACCGAAGGAGTCCAGCAGTCGTTCGCCGGAAGCAGGACCGACATCGCCTCGCCCCTGCCATTCACCGTCAGCGTGGGTCCCAACCCCACACACAGCCACGTCGAAATCACCGTCGCCGATGGCACATGGCAAAGTCTCTCGTACTCGCTCTACACCATGAAAGGCGAAACGGTCAGGAGAGCGCCCATCGAAGGCGGGAGAACCTCGATAGACCTTTCCGGAATGCCCGCCGGTACCTACCTGCTGCATGTGGAAGAGAACATCCATGCCTCGGAGGCAAACGTAAAAAAGAACAAAAACATCTACAAAATCATAAAAGCCAACTGAAATGAAGAAGCTCCTACTGATTGCCCTCGCGCTGTCTTTTGCGGCATCGGCACTCCACGCACAAGCCCCTCAAGGTTTCAACTACCAAGCCGTGGTGCGTAACAACTCCGGGCAGATCATATCCAACCGCGAGGTCAACATGCGCCTCAACATCGTGCAAGGCTCCGAAGACGGTCCGTCGGTATACCTGTACATGGGACATGTGCAGACCAACCAGAACGGCATCATCACCCTGGTGGTGGGCGAGAACTCCCCCACCTACGCGGCCATCAACTGGTCAAACGGCCCCTATTTCCTGAAAAGCGAGATAGACATCAACAACGGCAACGACTTCGCGCTGTCTACGGTGCAGCAGATCATGTCGGTACCCTACGCCGAGTTCGCCGCCGTGGCCGACCACGTCAGCACCTCGTTCACCTACAACGAACAGGACCCCCGCTTCTGCAACTGGGGCTACCTCTATGACAGCCTCGTCAACGCGCCGACACGCCTCAGCCAGTTCATCAACGACCTCAGCCAGCTCTCCGCCAGCGACATCCAGCTCTCCCTCAGCGGCGACACGCTCTTCATCTCAGGAGGCAACTATGTGATCCTGCCTAAGGACATTTTCCCGACGACGATGCCGTGGGACAGCA
The DNA here is from genome assembly GCA_017448905.1 of Bacteroidales bacterium. Taxonomy (GTDB): domain Bacteria; phylum Bacteroidota; class Bacteroidia; order Bacteroidales; family P3; genus Colimorpha. The sequence goes on from JAFSKP010000072.1 coordinate 12,530, forward strand.
TCACCGGCCACCCGACATATCTCAGCCAATTCGTCAACGACCTGGGTCTCTCCGACTTCTACAACGACCTAAATCTCTCTGACTTCAACAACGACATTACATTCACCGTCAGCGGCGACACTCTCTTCTTCGGTGACAACTTCGTGACAATCAACAGCTCGACATCCATACCATGGGACAGCATCACCGGCAGGCCCACCACCATCGCCTGGGACAGCATCACCGGCAGGCCCACCACCATCGCCTGGGACAGCATCACCGGGAGACCCACCACCATCGCCTGGGACAGCATCACCGGGAGACCCACCACCATCGCCTGGGACAGCATCACCGGGAGACC
>JAFSKP010000073.1 GCA_017448905.1 Bacteroidales bacterium
TAAACCTTAAACCTCACTCACAACGTAAATATCTTTATATGAACGCCCCTTGTCGTCATAATCAAGGCCATACCCAACGATGAAATCATTGGGTATCGAGCGTCCTACATAGTCGATCTTGAAGTCTTTCACGAAAGCGTCAGGCTTGAACAGAAACGTTGCTATGCTGACGCCTGCGGGTTCCTTCTTGCGTAGTTCGGAAAGCATGGTCTCCACCGTGACGCCACTGTCGATGATATCCTCAACGATGACGACATGGCGTCCGCGGCACTTGTCGGGGAACGGAATGACGGTTTTAACCACCCCGGTGCTGCTCATGCCGCTATAGGAGCTGTATTTCACAAAGCACATCTCAGCATCAAAGTCCAATGCCCGCGCCAAGTCGCTCATAAACATGTACGAGCCTGTCAGTACAGGACAGAACAGGGGTTTCTTGTCACCAAGGTCACGCGAAATCTCAGAGGCAACCCGCGTCACCGCGTCGCGGATTTCCTGTTCCGTCATGTAGAGTCTGAACTGCTTGTCGTGAACTGTAATCATTTTATTCCCGGCTTCCCGGTTGTACTAGTTAGATTGAAAAAAGTCGTGACAGTAATGCTTCTATTCTTCTTCGGGCTCCTCGACAGAGTCAAGGACGAGACGGAATCCGTGGAAGCCATAGCCATAGTCGGGATGGTACCAGCTGCGGTCGCTGACTGTGCAGCCCCACGACGGACTGTTGAGGCTTCCTCCGCGTAGTATGCGGCTGTCGCCATGTTTCGGTCCCCTCGGGTTGGTCTGCGGCTGGTCGCTGTACTTGTCGTACCAGTCTGAACACCATTCCCACACGTTGCCGGCCATGTCGTGTAGCCCTAGTTCGTTAGGCTTCTTCTGTCCTACGGGATGTGTGATGTTGTCGGAATTCATCCCATACCAGGCCACCGAACCCGGGTCACCGTCCTGACCAGGGTAGACACAGTTCTTCGAGAGGTTACCCCCACGGGCTGCAAACTCCCACTCTGCCTCTGTGGGCAGACGGAAGCGGTAGCCCGTCATCTGCGACAGGCGTGCTATGAACATCTGGGCATTGTTCCACGACACCTGCTCGACGGGAAGGCTGTCGTTGTACTGCCAGCGGCTCGGATTGTCGCCCATCACGGTCGTCCACAAACGCTGTGTGACTTCGAACTTGCCCATGTAGAAAGAGTCGACAGTGACCTTGTGTGTCGGGAATTCGGCCTCATAATTATGCTTGGCACCCGAAGGGCGTGTGCACCCCATCGTGAACGTGCCGCCGGGTACGGGCATCATGCGGAACTTCATGTCGCCAACCTTGATGTCGACAGAGCCATCATCGACCTCTACCGAGAAGCGGATCACGCTGTCTGCAGCATTGTACCCCGTCGAGTCGGGCTCGTAGGGCAACATCCGAAAGTCGGGGAGGTCATAGACAATGATTTTCTTGCCCTTTCCGGCCTTTATGTTTTTGCCGATATCGCCACTCATGTTCTGGATATAGTCGCCGTAATAGCGGCCTCCATCGATGGAGACGCATACACGTATGTTGGCATCCTTGCTGAGATCGTAAGTCAACGTCACCTCCTTGTCGATGCGCTGAAAGGCCACATTGGTGATATTTTGCGCACCGGCAAAAAAAGAAAAGCCAACAAATAAACAAAACAACAACCTATGTTTCATATTGTTACCATTAATATATACATATATAGCCGACTTGCAAATTTACACAAAAAAAACGAACGCGAAACTCATTCCCAACAAAAAAAGAAAGAGCGACCCGAAAGTCGCCCACTTCAACAATATGGAGAGAAAAAACACTTTTCAGATTCCTGACGAGTAATACTGGATCTGCTCGGCTATCTTGTCGAGTGCGGGTCTCAACTTGGGCTTAAGCATCATCGTCATCATAGGGTTTCCCCCCTCTATCTCGGCGCGTACCGCCACGCCGCATGAATTCTCGTCGCCTTCGCTGATGTTGAGGACCAGACGGAACGGCAGGGGTGAACTGCTGCCTTGCGCCGGTGCAATGGCAACGGTGTTGTACGGTGTCCGTTCGGCGTATTGCAGCGTCAGTTGCATGAATCCCGCAACCTTAAAAGAACAAGTCTCCCCTTCGACTCTGAAATCCTCAACCTGAGGAGGCAGGAATCGCTGGAAGTTACTGAAGTCGCAGGCAAAAGTGTATAGGCGTTCGGCACTGCAATGCGCCTCCACCCTTTTTGATTCTGTTGTCATTCGCAGATTTGTTGTGTTATTGTAGTCGTTCCTTTAGTAACGATGAGAGAAACAATGCTATCCTTGTAATGATTGATTGTCAATAATACTCTCTCATTAAACCTTAAACCTTAACCCTTAACCCTTAAACTTTAAACGTCACTTAATCCATGTGCTGATCGGACCATAGCTCCGGATTCTGTCGCCAGGTTTTGAGCGACTCAAGGTCTGCCTCACGCACATACTCCTGCTCACAAGCCACCTTGATCAGCGCATCGTAGTTGGTGAGCGTGTGGAGCTCCACATTGGCCTCATCGAAATTTTTGGCTGCGACCGCAAGACCGTAGGTGAATATGGCGACCATGCCCTTCACCACACAGCCCTTGTCGCGCAAGGCGTGGACCGCTATCAGCGAGCTCTTTCCGGTCGACACCAGGTCTTCGACCACGACAACAGTCTGGCCGCTGTGTATCTCGCCCTCAATCTGGTTTGTCAGGCCGTGTTTCTTCTCTTCTGAACGGACGTATACGAACGGCTTTCCAAGCTCCTGTGCGACCAGTGCTCCCTGTGCGATGCCTCCTGTGGCAACACCGGCAATGACGTCAACATCACCAAAATTGTCCACAATCATCTCGACGAAACGTTGGCGGATGTAAGTCCTGATCTCAGGGTAGGAAAGTGTCACACGGTTGTCGCAGTAGATGGGTGATTTTCGTCCCGATGCCCAGGTGAAAGGGTGTTCGTTGTTCAGTTTTACAGCCTTCACTTGAAGTAGGAAAGTGCTTGTTTGTTCGGCAATTTCGTTCATTTTAGTCACTTTTTGAGAGAGTTGTTTGGTTCGCAAAATTACATATTTTTGGCAACATGACAAACAAAAAAATGTTTTTTTATCAACCGTGTTCCCAAATCCTTTATTTTTCAGCCAGTTCACGACTGAATTCCATAAAACCTACGCAAATGCCGATTCCGTTGTGACAGCACTGGGCTGCGGATTGGAAAATCACGACTCGTAGAATCGGGCGATAACATCCATTGTTGCATAGCTGTCGTGCAGCATCGCGCTCCACGCGCCAGGTGCATACCAGCCGACCTCAGTGATTCCTTCTTCTGTCTGCGGCACAGCCGACTGGCATCCACGATGCACCATGTCGAACCACGAGGTCTGCTTGAAGTGCCATCCTCCGTACAGGTTATATATGTGGTATGTCTTGAGCCTCAACGCACCGAGGGTGAGGCTTGTGAGCCCGGTTTCCTCCTCGGTCTCACGGAGTGCCGCCTGTGCCAGGGTCTCGCCTTCCTCTACCTTGCCTTTGGGGAGATCCCAGCGGTCGTTACGCCGCATCAGGAGCCGACGTCCGTCGTCGTTGCGGACAATGCCGCCTGCCGCCTTGACGATGATATATTTTTCGACCAGATAGTCGCTCAGGCTGCGAAGGTATCCATCGCCGCAAGCCACCGAAAAACGACCCTCGCCGGCGACAAGCCGCCCGAAGCAAAGGTCCCAGTTTTGTCCGTCAAGACCGACATCCGGCAGCTCTGTCGCCTTCTGCCGGCTGGCCACAAGTTCCATACAATTACGCTGGTAAGAGATAAACATGTTCTTACGTTTTTTTTGCAAAAATAGAAAAAAAAAACATTTTCGGCAAAGACAAATGTAACTCGACGTAGGAAAGACGCACTTTTTTTAGTGAACAGGGGGTTCGAAAACTGTTTCCACGTACACAGAAAGAATCTCACTACAAAAAAAATATCCACAATAGATGAGACAGTTGGCTCAAAAAACAACCCTAATCAACGTCACATCCATTTTTTTGTGTACATTTGCAGCATCCTTGGAGTGCAGGCGGCTCGCCTGCAACTTCAACAATAACAGACAATAACAAAGTTGTTATATAGAAGCTAAAAACCACCTTTTGGAAAACGACCACACATACGAAATCGCACTGACGTTGCTGCCCGGGGTTGGATGCCAAACCCAACGGCAGCTGCTCGACATGGTTGGCTCGGCACGGCAACTCTTCGAGATGCCCCGGAAAGAGCTCAAGACGTTGTTCGGAACCCACCAGGACATCGTCGAAGCCATCACGTCAGGATCCGTATTCCCACTGGTGGAAAAGGAACTGAAATTCATTGAGAAGAACCATATCCGAATCTGCCACTGCGGCGACCAGGACTATCCACGGCGGCTCAACCTGCCCGGTTGCGAGGACTGCCCGACAGTGCTGTATGCCCTCGGAGGCACCGACCTCAACCCCGAACGTGCCGTTAGCGTTGTAGGGACACGCAAAGCCACACCTCAAGGCATTGAGCTGACACAAAGGCTTGTGTCGGGATTCCGCGACGAGGGCATCACCGTCTTCAGCGGCCTCGCCCTCGGCATCGATGCCGCCGCCCATGCCGCCGCCCTCGACGACGGGCTACCCACCGTGGGTGTGCTCGGCCACGGCCTCGACCAGCTCTACCCTCCCCTCAACCGCAACCTCGCCAGGCGTATGCTCGCCGCCGGCGGGGCACTGCTCACCGAACGCATGAGCGGCACCGCACTCTCTCCGCGGCTCTTCCCCGCCCGCAACCGCATCATCGCCGCCCTCAGCGACGCCACCATCGTCGTGGAGGCATCCAAGACGGGTGGCGCACTCATCACTGCCAACATCGCAAGCAGCTACCATCGCGAACTCTTCGCCTTCCCCGGACGCGTCGACGACAAATACTCCGAAGGCTGCAACGCCATCATAGCCACCTGCAAAGCCATGCTGATACGCAGCGCCGACGATGTCTTCAACAACCTCAGGTGGGAACGCAAGGCCGCCTACGTTGGCAGGCAGACCGCCCTTTTCCCCGAACTGACAAAAGATGAGCAACTGATTTACGACCTCCTGCGGCAAAACCCGGAGATAGGCATGGACCGTATCCGTGAACTCTGCGGCCTCCCTCTGCCCAAAATAGCCACATGCCTTCTCAACCTGGAACTTAAAAACATCTGCCGCTGCCTCCCCGGCAAGATATATAAAGCCATACAATAAAGGCTTTTACTGTAAAAAAAATATTTTTTTGGACAAAACTGTATCTTTTTCAAAAGTTTTGTCGTAAATTTGCAAACCAATTCACATTATTGAACAACACTGCTAATTATATGGAATCTAATTGCAAAGGTAGAATTTCACAGATTATCGGAGCCGTTATCGACGTTACTTTCGACGACGATGTCACACTGCCCGACATTTACGACGCACTTTCCGTGAAACGCCCTGACGGGACAACCATCATCCTCGAATGCCAGCAAGATATCGGCGAGAACACTATGCGAACCATCGCAATGGACAGCACCGACGGTCTGCAACGCGGCATGGAAGTCGTCTCGCTCGGAGGCCCCATCTCGATGCCCGTGGGCGAGAACATCAACGGTCGCCTCTTCAACGTCATCGGCGAGACCATCGACGGTATGCCCGCCCCCGTGTGCGAGAAGAAATACGGTATCCACCGCGAGCCTCCCAAGTTCGAGAACCTCTCCACCAACCAGGAAATACTCTATACAGGCATCAAAGTCATCGACCTTATCCAACCTTTCCTTAAAGGAGGAAAAATCGGACTCTTCGGCGGCGCCGGTGTCGGCAAGACTGTCCTCATCCAAGAGCTCATCAACAACATCGCAAAGAAATACAGCGGAATGTCGGTATTCACCGGCGTGGGCGAACGCACACGCGAAGGCAACGACCTGCTCCGCGAGATGATTGAAGCCGGTGTCATCAAATATGGCGAAGCATTCCAGAAAAGCATGGAAGAAGGCAGCTGGGACCTCTCGAAGGTCGACCACAACGCCGTCAAGGACTCCAAGTGCACCATGGTCTTCGGCCAGATGAACGAAACACCCGGCGCACGTGCACGTGTGGCTCTCAGCGGCCTGACTCTCGCCGAGTACTACCGCGACGGCGACGAGAAGACTGGAGGACGCGACATCCTGCTGTTCATCGACAACATTTTCCGCTTCACCCAGGCGGGCTCCGAAGTCTCTGCCCTGCTAGGACGTATGCCCTCGGCCGTGGGTTACCAACCCACACTTGCCACCGAAATGGGCATGATGCAGGAGCGCATCACATCCACAAAACGAGGCTCCATCACCTCCGTCCAGGCCGTCTACGTCCCTGCCGACGACCTCACCGACCCGGCACCAGCCACCACTTTCGCCCACCTCGACGCCCAAACCGTCCTCAGCCGCAAAATCGCCGAACTCGGCATCTATCCCGCTGTCGACCCCCTCGACTCCACTTCCCGAATCCTCTCTCCCGACGTTGTCGGCGACGAACACTACAACACGGCACAGCGCGTCAAGCAAATCCTGCAACGCTACAACGAACTCCAAGACATCATCGCCATCCTTGGCATGGAAGAACTCGGCGAGGCCGACAAACTCGTCGTCAGCCGCGCACGCCGCGTGCAGCGTTTCCTCTCTCAGCCTTTCTTCGTGGCTGAAGCCTTCACCGGCCTGCAGGGACGTTTCGTCAACATCGACGACACCATCAAGGGATTCAACATGATTCTGAACGGCGACGTCGACTACCTGCCCGAACAGGCTTTCCTCCTCGTCGGCACCATAGAAGAGGCCATCGAGAAAGGCGAAAAGATTCTGGCAGAGACAAAATAAAAAGTATCTAGATTGTCTAGATTATCTAGATTGTCTAGACCGTCTGGATTGTCTAGAAAAAAAGACAGCACCCATGCAAGTCAAGATTATCAAACCCGATACCACCCTATACGAAGGACAGGCAACCCTCATACAGTTGCCCGGCACAGGTGGACTTTTCGAAATCCTTGAAAACCACGCACCCATCATCTCCAGCCTTGCTGCCGGAAACATCAGGCTACAAACTGATGGCCATGAAGAAAAGACATTCGAAATCAAAGCGGGCGTTGTGAAAGGACAAGAAAACAACATCCTTATCCTTGTACAATAAAGGAATAGAAGGCTTCTGAAAAAGAAGCCTTTCTCTTTTTTCAATTGACAAACAACAAATTAATTATCATAAGTATGAAAAAACTACTTCCATTGCTCTCGGCACTCGCACTGCCGGCACTGTCGTTCGCGAGCGAGGCCGACCTGAAAATGCCCTCCACATGGAGCGACGCACCTGAAAAGACAATTCTTTACTGGGGATTCCTCATCGTTGCCCTAGGACTCCTCTTCGGATTCTGGCAGTTCAGCAAAGTCCGCAAACTGAAAGCCCACAAGTCGATGCTTGAGATAGGCAACGTCATCTTCAAGACCTGCTCCACCTACCTCAAACAGCAGGGCAAGTTCCTCATCATCCTCTTCCTCTTCATCGGTGCTGCCATCGCACTCTATTTCGGTGTCCTAAGCGACATGAATGCCGGCGGCGTCCTGCTGGTACTCGCATGGACCATCATCGGCATCCTCGGCAGCTATGGCGTTGCATGGTTCGGTGTCCGCATGAACACCCTTGCCAACGCACGCATGGCTTTTGCCTCCCTGCGCCGTCGTCCCCTCGACCTGCTCAACATCCCCCTGCGTGCCGGCATGAGCATCGGCATCGTCCTGATATGCGTCGAGCTGGTGCTGATGCTCGTCATACTTCTCTGCATGCCTGGCGACCTGGCAGGCAGCTGCTTCATGGGCTTCGCTATCGGTGAAAGCCTCGGTGCTTCGGCGCTGCGTATCGCCGGCGGCATCTTCACCAAGATTGCCGACATCGGAAGCGACCTCATGAAGGTTGTCTTCAAGATTGGTGAGGACGACCCCCGCAACCCTGGCGTCATCGCTGACTGCACTGGCGACAACGCCGGCGACAGCATCGGACCCACCGCCGACGGTTTCGAGACCTACGGCGTCACCGGTGTCGCCCTTGTGTCGTTCATCCTCCTTGCCGTTCCCGACCCCACCATCCAGGTGAAACTGCTTGTCTGGATCTTCGTCATGCGTATCCTCGGCATCATCGCCTCTGTTCTTGCATACTATATCAACGGTGCCATCGCCAAGGCCAAATACAGCAAAGCCGACGACATCAACTTCGAGAAACCACTCACCTCGCTGGTGTGGATCACCTCCATCCTCAGCATCTGCGGCACCTTCCTCGCCAGCTACTTCATCCTAAAGGATGTCACCATCGTCGACAACCTCTGGCTTGCTCTCTCCATCATCATCAGCTGCGGCACCCTTGGCGCAGCCCTCATTCCCGAGTTCACAAAGATTTTCACATCCCCCACCTCGAAGCATGTGGGCGAAGTTGTCAAGGCCTCCGAGCAGGGCGGCGCGTCGCTTAATATCCTCAGCGGCATCGTTGCCGGCAACATGGGCGCCTTCTGGACAGGCATCGTCTTCTTCGTGCTGATGCTCATCGCCTACATGGCCGCTTCCGGCTTCGGCATCGAGCCCGTCTTCGGCCCCTACTTCACCATCTTCGCCTTCGGCCTCGTGGCTTTCGGCATGCTCGGCATGGGTCCTGTGACAATTGCTGTCGACAGCTACGGCCCCGTGACCGACAACGCCCAGTCGGTCTACGAGCTCTCCCTTATCGAGGACGACATCGAGAAGACCACCAAGGAGGTCGAAAGCGAGTTCGGCTTCAAACCCGACTTCGAGAAGGCCAAATACTACCTCGAGGCCAACGACGGCGCTGGCAACACCTTCAAGGCCACTGCCAAGCCCGTCCTTATCGGCACCGCCGTCGTGGGAGCCACCACGATGATATTCTCTCTCATCCTCATGATTCAGAAGGCTCTCGGCATCGAGCCCGCCAGCATCCTCAACCTGCTCAACCCCTACAGCATCCTCGGATTCATCCTTGGCGGATGCGTCATCTACTGGTTCACCGGAGCCTCGATGCAGGCTGTCACCACCGGTGCCAACCGTGCCGTCGAGTTCATCAAGAACAACATCAAGCTCGACCCCTCCGCCCCCAAGAAAGCCGACACCGAGAAGAGCCAGGAAGTCGTCAAGATCTGCACCAGCTATGCCCAGAAGGGTATGATCAACATCTTCATCGCCATCTTCTGTTTCGCCCTCGGCTTCGCATGCATCAGCTCGCCAGGCAGCATAGGTGGCGAAAACGCCGTCTGCCTCTTCGTCAGCTACCTCATCTCCATCGCCGTCTTCGGACTCTTCCAGGCCGTCTATATGGCTAACGCCGGTGGCGCGTGGGACAATGCCAAGAAGGTTGTCGAGGTTGACATGAAAGCCAAAGGCACTCCCCTTCACGATGCCAGCGTGGTTGGAGACACCGTAGGCGACCCCTTCAAGGACACCAGCTCGGTGGCCCTCAACCCCATCATCAAGTTCACCACCCTCTTTGGTGTACTTGCCATGGAGATTGCCATCGCCGACAAGTTCCAAGCCGTGGCCCCATGGGTTGGCATCGCCTTCATTATCATCGCCCTCGTGTTCGTCTACCGCTCATTCTACAAAATGCACATCAACGAAAAGAAATAATGAAAAAAAACGAAGAACCATGACAAATCGAAAAGGAGGAAAACGGAATTGTTTTCCTCCTTTTTTGGGCACTTCGGGATTCTAATCATGAATGGTTGAAACATTCATAGTTAGTAAAGTTTACAGTTTACAGTTTACAGTTTACGGTTTAAAGTTTACGGTTTAAAGTTTACAGTTTAAAGTTTACGGTTTAAAGTTTACAGTTTACAGTTTAAAGTTTACGGTTTAAAGTTTACGGTTTAAAGTTTACGGTTTAAAGTTTACGGTTTAAAGGTTACAGTTTAAAGAATTTTTCTCGCTTATTATCAGTAAAATAACTACAATTATTGTCACAACTTATTTTTTTAACTTTGCTTATTCTGGTATAGTGAAAAAATATCAAATCAAATATCATCTACTATCACTCCACTGGAGATTATGTCATCAGCCGTTAAGGGCAAGACCGCCGAAGGAGGTCTTATTATATGCTGACCATCGCTCATCATGGCATAGATGTTGATGTCGAGAGCACGGAGAGCGGCCATGGCTTTGCGTTCGACGCAGGGGAACGGCTACGTGGTGGAAGACAACATCGAATACACCACAAAGAATGCCATCCCCCTCTGGATCTTCGGCTTGAACTATTAATGAAGCGGAGCGGCCGAATGGCCGCTTATTGCTTATGCATCGGCGAAGACCTTGCCGTCATCGAGGGTGACTACAAGCTTGGTGTACTCGCTGTGGAAGTCGTTGCGCAAACGGTCGAGGTAGCGGCGGCACTCCCAATGGCACATCGGCAGGTCGTGGAGCAGGCAATTGCCGCAGGTCTCGGGGGTGGTGGCGGGCACCTCGTCCTGTGTCAGCATCCATTCGAGGCATTCGATGGTGAGCTGTCGCATATCCTCGACACCGTAGTTGCCTGTCATGATGACATACATACCTGTCAAACAACCCATTGGCCCAACATAAACAACATCGTCCTTGACGCGCGAGTTGCGGAACCAGGTAGCCATCAGATGCTCCATGCTATGCATAGCCGACGGAGCGACGGCAGGTTCCTTGTTGGGTTCGGTGACACGCAGGTCGAAGGTGGTGAAACCTTTGTCCACTCGCGAGACATAGATGCCGGGCTTCAGATGTGTATGGTCTATAGTAAAGCTTTGAATTACTTCCATGAAATTATTATTGTTTTACGTTTTATGTTTTACGTTTCTCTCACACATCTCCGTTCTCACATCTCCGTTCTCCGTTCACAATGTTTCGAGGAAGCGTTTGACGAAATGAAAGGAGCGGTCGCACATCGAGGCCAGGAAGTCCTCCCACTGCTGCTGATGGTCGTCGGTGCGTCCCGGAGTGTCGCTGATTACGCGGAGGCTGAGGAATGGTATGCCGAGCAGATGGCAGGTCTGCGCTATTGCTGCACTTTCCATGTCGCATGCCATGCCGTCAGGGAAGTTCTGCTTGATGATGCACTGACGCTCCCTGTCGGTGATGAACTGGTCTCCGGTGCAGATCAAGCCTGCCACCAGACGTTCGCCCTCGCCGAGAGTCACTGCCTTGGCATGGTCGACAAGCCTGCTGTCGGCATCAAAGCGGGCCGGCAAGCCTTGCACCTGGCCGAGTTGGCATCCGAGACCGGTGCCGCAGTCTACATCATGATACACGCTCTGTGTGGCGGCCAGCACATCCATGATATGCATCTCGGGGTCTATGCCGCCGGCCAAGCCTGTGCTGATGATGGCGTCAGGATGGTGTTGCTCGACAAGGCGCATGGTGCCCACGGCGGCATTGACTTTGCCAATGCCGCACTGCCACAGCACTATATCGTTGTTTCCCAGGCGGCCTGTGTCGCCTCCGATAGCATCGCGCATCTGGCGATACTCAATATCCATAGCTATAATGACTCCTATTTTCATATTCACTTCTTGGGTTGAGGGTCTGATGTTACATCTATTCCCAGTTTCTTGAAGATCTTGAGGTCCACCTCGCCGAGCATTGTGGTGGTATGCACCTGGCAGCCTTTGAGCAGAGGCAGGCTGTTGAGAGCCTTGCCGCAGTTGTCGTCGGTGAGGCTCAGCATCGAGAGGGCCAGCAGCACCTCGTCGGTGTGGAGACGGGGGTTCTTGCCATGAAGCAGCTGCGTCTTGGTGTGCTGTATGGGCTCAATATACTTCTGCGAGATCAGCTTGATATTGTGTTCAATGCCGGCAAGATGCTTGATGGCATTGAGCAGCATGGCGGCGCAAGCACCGAGCAGGGGGCTGGAATGGCCGGTGATGATGGTGCCGTCCTCCATCTCGATAGCGGCAGCAGGGGCGTTTTCCTGCGCTGCCCTCTCGCGTGCCGCCACCGTGGTGCGGCGGAAGTCGGTGGTGATCTTCATCTGCTTCATCAGCAGGGCGTTCTTGTCGACCTCCGACTCGGGGATGCGTCCCTGCACATATTTTACCAGGGCTGCATAGTAGCGGCGGACAATCTCCTCCTTCGAAGCATGGCAGCACACCTCGTCGTCGCAGATGCAGAAACCCGCCATGTTGACACCCATGTCGGTAGGCGACTTGTAAGGATTCTCGCCATAGATGCCTTCGAATATGGCGTTGAGGACAGGGAATATTTCGATGTCGCGGTTGTAGTTGACAGCTGTTTTGCCGTATGCGTCGAGGTGGAAGGGATCAATCATGTTGACATCGTTGAGGTCGGCGGTGGCAGCCTCGTATGCGACATTGACAGGGTGTTTCAGAGGGATACTCCAGATGGGGAAGGTCTCGAACTTCGCATATCCGGCTTTGATGCCACGCTTGTTTTCCTGGTACAACTGACTGAGGCACACCGCCATCTTGCCACTCCCAGGTCCCGGGGCGGTGACTATCACCAATGGCCTTGTGGTCTTGATGTACTCGTTGCGGCCGAAGCCATTCTCCGAGCAAATCAGCTCCACGTTGGTGGGATAACCATCAATAAGATAATGGTAATAGACACTGATACCCAACCGTTCCAGTCTCTCGCGGAACGCCTGTGCACTGGGCTGTCCGTGATACTGGGTGATGCACACGGCGCTGACCAGCAGGCCGCGGCTCTGGAACTCGTCACGCAGACGCAGCACGTCGTCGTCGTAGGTTATGCCGAGGTCGGCACGCACTTTGTTCTTCTCGATGTCGCGCGCACTGATGGCGATAACCATCTCGGCATCGTCACGCAGCTGCATGAGCATCTTGAGCTTGCTGTCAGGCTCGAAGCCGGGCAGTACGCGGCTGGCATGGTAATCGTCGAAGAGTTTGCCTCCAAACTCCAAATAAAGTTTGTTGCCGAACTTGGAGATACGCTCCTTGATGTGTTCGGACTGGATTTTGAGATACTTCTCGTTGTCGAAACCGTGTTTCATAAAAAAAATATTATACCCCTGCAGCATGACGCGCGCTGCCCGGGGGGATGTTTATGCATGTAATAATGAAATACGGGATGCAAAGGTACATTTTTTTCAAAAAACCGAGGCCACTGATGCACACATTGGAAAAAAGAAAGTTTTCCGTAATTGAGAAACAGCGTGATATGATGTGATTTTTTTTTCAACAAGGCAATAACAAAAGTGCCTTTGTTGCGTTAAAGGAAGGATGAAAAAAACTTTTTGGATAGCACTGACTGCACTATTCACTCTTGCGGCGGCAAGTCTGTTGGCGATACAGTATGTGCAAATGAAACGCACCGTCACCGTCAGCGACAACCTCTTCAATATCAGCGTCAACAACGCGATGGACGACATGATAGAGCAACTCAACCGCCTCAAGGTGGAAGACTACATCAGCCAGAACGACCGTTACAGGCTGCTGAAGTTCAAACGTATCGAAGAGCTCAACGAACGCATGCAGAGTATTGTCAAAGAAAACTACACCACCTTCTACGACACCAACCTCGTCAGTCTCAGCATCACCATGATTGACAGCGTGAGACTGCTCCCCGGCGTGAAGGTGTCGCCGTCCGACTCGCACGCCATAGCACAATACAACACCCTCCTCGCCACACGCGACCGTCTTACCGCAGGAAGCGAGTTCTACAAGCAGTTCGTCGACGACATTTCAGAATATGTCGTCGACAACATCATGACATCCAGCTCGTTCAACTACAGTCTCCTCGACTCGCTCATCTCCGACAAGCTTATGGCCAGCGGCATAGACATCAAACCCAACGTAGGCATTTACGACCACACCGACAACAGGTTCCTCTATTGCAACGCCGACGGCATGGAGCAGAAACTGCGCGAGTCTCCATTCAAATACCGGTTCCACCCCAACGGCATGATGTCGCCCAACGAGTATTTCATCGTCCTTCAGTTCCCTCTCTCTTCACTACTGCTCAAGGAGAACTCGACACGCTATTTCCTCCTCTCCCTCGCACTCATCTCTCTCATCCTGACACTCTTCCTCCTCTCCATGCGCTCCATCCTCAAAAAAGAGAAGCTCGACACCATGAAGACGGACTTCATCAACAACATGACACATGAAATCAAGACTCCTATCGCCACCATCGGCCTTGCATGCGAGATGCTGCAAGACCCATCGATAGCCGCCGACCCCACCAACAACAGCACCTACATTGGCATCATCAGCGACGAGAACCGACGCATGAGGCTGCTGATAGAGACCATACTGCAAAACGCAAAAATGTCGAACGGCAACTTCACCCTGAACCGCACAAGTACAGACATTAACGCCATAGTGAGTTCCGTGGTAAACAGTTTCCTGCTGAAAGTCAACAGCCTTAACGGCACAATCGAGAGCGACCTCTGCCATCCGGCACCAGTCATCATGGCCGACGAACTACATCTGACCAACATGGTGTACAACCTGATTGACAACGCAATAAAATACTCACCCGACAAAGTGGAAATCAGAGTGACGACACGGCTCACTGACGGAGGCTTGTCGCTCTCCGTCTCCGACAAAGGACTCGGCATCAGCCGCGAAGACCAGAAACACATTTTTGAGAAATTCTACCGGGTGTCGACTGGTGACATCCATAACGTCAAAGGGTTCGGCATCGGACTCAACTACGTCATGCAAGTCGTCAACGCCCACGGTGGCAAGATACACGTCGACAGCACCTTGGGGCAAGGTTCAACATTCACCGTCACACTGCCTGGTGATTAGTGACCAGTGACGAGTGACGAGTGACGAGTGACGAGTGACACGAAAGCAAAAGTAGTAAAACGAACACCATTCAAGCATTCAAACATTCAAGCATTCAAGCAATCAAGCATTCAAACATTCAAACATTCAAGCAATCAAGCATTCAAGCAATCATGAAAATCGCAGTTATAGGAGCCACGGGGCTGGTGGGAAGCATCATGCTCCAGGTATTGGAAGAACGCGGCTTTGCCGATGCAGAAGTCATCGCAGCGGCATCGGCTCGCTCGCTCGGCAAGAGGGTGGCCTTCGCTGACCGTGAGCTCAACGTTGTCAGTGTCGACGATGCCATATCAATGAAGCCCGACTTCGCCATATTCTCCGCAGGCGCCGCAGCCTCCCGACAATATGCACCCCTCTTCGCTGCCGCCGGCACCACGGTCATCGACAACTCGTCGGCATGGCGCAAAGATGCCGACAAACCCCTGGTGGTGCCTGAAATCAACATCGATGTCGTCGCCGACGACGACCGCATCATCGCCAACCCCAACTGCAGCACCATTCAGATGGTACTGGCCCTTTCGCAGCTCCACCTGCGTTACCGCATCCGGCGCCTGGTCATAAGCACCTACCAGTCCATTACCGGCACAGGCATACGCGCCGTCAACCAGCTCCGCGAAGAGGAGGCATGGCACGCCCTCGAGGCGAGGAGAGTCGGTCCCGATGCAACGTCAAGGGTCGATGCCATGGGCGAGCACAGCCAGGCCTACCCCTACCAGATTTTCCGCAACCTCTTCCCCCACGGCGGCGACTTCCAGGATGACGGCTACACCACCGAGGAGCAGAAACTCGTCGACGAGACACGGAAAATCCTGCGCGACCCGTCAATAGCCATAACAGCGACTGTGGCACGCGTGCCTGTCGTCGGCGGTCACAGCGAGGCTGTGAACGTCGAGTTCCATGAGGAATACGACCTCGACGAGGCCCGCCGAATCATCGCCTCCACGCCCGGGGTAGTCCTCTGCGACGACCCGATGCACAACATCTATCCCATGCCCATCAACAGCGAAGGACGCGACGAAGTCTTCGTGGGCCGCATCCGCCGCGACCTCTCGCAGCCACGCACCCTCAACCTGTGGGTTGTCGCCGACAACCTCCGCAAAGGGGCTGCCACCAATGCCATCCAGATCATGCAGAAACTCATCGACATACGCAACAAATGAAAGCAAAAGTACTGATTTCCGCCATCCTCGCCGTCGCTCTGCTCGCCGTCTCCTGCGGCAGCAGGACTGTCCTCGACGAGACGGTTCCCTTCGCCAACAACTGCTGGAAACGCTTCGAACCCGTCGAATTCACCATCCCGAAAGTCAACCCTGACAAAGCCTACCGGATATGCCTCACCATCCGCTACGACACAACACGGCTCACCGGTTCCGCACTGCCTCTCCTCGTGATGTTCTACGCCGACAGCAACGAACATCACACCATCATTCCCGACCTCGAGCTCCGCGACCAGAAAGGTCGCCGTCTCGGGCATACCGTTGGCCAGTTCTGCACAGTCTGCGACACCATCGACCACTACCGCCGGTTCAACCATGCCGAACCATACGTCTACAAAATCAAACAGCGCACCTCCAAGTATGAACTCTACGGTGTCGCCAGCATCCAGATGAAAGCAGAGACGGTGAAGTGATAGACAAGAGCATCAACAAGAACATCGACCGCATACGCCTACGCCTGAAGACCGTTCCCGAAACGCCAGGCGTATACCAGTACCTCGACGAGAGAGGCACCGTGATTTATGTCGGCAAGGCGCGCAACCTGCAACGCCGCGTCAGTTCCTACTTCAACCGCTACGACGACCACAGCTCCAAAATCAAGATGCTGGTACGCCACATCTACGACCTGCGTACCACCGTCGTCGCCACCGAGGTCGACGCGCTGCTGCTGGAGAACAACCTCATCAAGCAATACCAGCCGCGCTACAACAGCATGCTCAAGGACGACAAGAGCTACCCCTACCTCTGCATCACCGACGAGGAATACCCGAGGCTGCTCTTCACCCGCGACCGCTCACGCCTCAAGGGACAGTTCTTCGGCCCCTACCCCAACGGACGCATCCTGCGCGAGCTGCAGGACATCATCCGCAAGCTGTTCTGCTACCGCAAATGCCAGAAAAGGCTTCACTGGGACGAAGAAAAAGGGAAATGCCTAGGCAGCGACCGCCCTTGCATGAACCACCAGATAGGACTCTGCAATGCTCCCTGCGCCGGACTCGAGAGCAAAGAACAATACCTGGAGACCTTCCGCCGGATACGTCAGATCCTCCGCGGCGACTTCGGCGAAATCCTAGACACAATGAAGAAGGACATGTTCGCACTGGCCGACGAGCTACGCTTCGAGGAGGCCGAAGTCATGCGACGCAAGATACGCCTCCTCGAAGAGTATCAGTACAAGTCGACCGTCGTTGGCACTAACGTCCGCGACGTCGACGTCTTCTCTATCCTCTCCGACACCAGATACGCATACGTCAACATGATGCGCATCAAGAATGGCAGCATCATCTACAGCTTCTCGACCGAAATCAAGAAGCAGCTCGACGAGAGCGACAGCGAAATCCTTGCCACCGTTATCCCCGCCCTTCACGAACAGACCGAGAGTACGGCACACGAAGCCGTGGTGCCATTCCCCATAGACGACATACCCGACGAATACCTGCACCTCACCGTCCCCACACGCGGCGACCGAAAGGAGCTGCTCGAGCTGAGCCTCCGCAACGTCCGCGCCCACCAGCACCAATGCGTGCACCAACGCCTGCTCGTCAACCCCGACGACGGACGCGGACAGCTCATCGAACGGCTACAGAAGGAGCTGCACCTGAAACGGCCTCCCACCCATATCGAGTGTTTCGACAACTCGAACATTCAGGGAGCCTACCCTGTTGCCGCCATGGTCCGCTTCACCGACGGCAAGCCAGACAAGAGCGAATACCGCAAATTCAACATCAAGACCGTCGAGGGCCCCGACGACTATGCCTCCATGGCCGAAGTAATCCACCGGCGTTACAAGCGTCTCAGCCAGGAGGGCAAGGAACTCCCCGGCCTCCTTATCGTCGACGGCGGCGCCGGACAGATGGAGGTGGCACGGCGTGTCATCGTCGATGAGCTGCAACTCGACATCGCCATCGCCGGCCTCGCCAAGGACGACCGCCACCACACCAGCGAACTGCTCTGCTACGACCAGCAGTGGCAAATCCGCGTCGTGGGACTCAAACCCACCGACGAACTGTTCCATCTCCTGGAACGCATCCAGGACGAGGTGCACCGCTTCGCCATCACTTTCCACCGCGACAAGCGCAGCAAGGGCACTCTACACACACAACTCACCGACATCCCCGGCATCGGAGAGAAGACCGCACGCGACCTGCTCCTACGGTTCGGCTCGGTGAAAGCGGTACGCCTTCAGACCCTTAACGACCTCACCAAGGCCATAGGTCCCGCCAAAGCCAAGACCGTGTACGAGTTCTTTAGTGAACGGTGACACACGGACAAAAAAACAAAAAGGCTCTGGTTTGATTTATAACCGTTTCTAACCATTGTATCTTATTGTGCATTAGTCTATTCGTAAAATGCAAAGAACTCTTTTACTCCAAAACTCCGTAGAATTGTACAGACGGGGAGCACTCCGTTCCTTTGTAGTCTGTCCGTTGAAATACTGGTAGTGTGTAAAAAATAGCATGGACACTTGTTTCGCGGTTTGGTACGTGGGTGCCCCAGCCCGCAGCCAACCTGTCCCAACTTATCTTTTATTTTTCCTTAA
>JAFSKP010000074.1 GCA_017448905.1 Bacteroidales bacterium
GACGGGCAAAGTGCATTTACCCCTTGTAACAATCTCATACACGAATGTAATTTCAAATGTCGGACATTTATTTTGCTTTTCAAACAATTATAGTTCAATTACAAATAAACTAAATTAACATATTTTAATAGACGCCTGTGAGGGGAACTATAAGAAAGCAATAAAACGTTTCAATTATGCTTTAACATGTGCTGATGCCAGTACGGGTGTACTGGAGAATACTCTGAAATTCCGTGATTTGGCACAAGAGGCCAAAAAGGCAAGGGCATCAAAAGCAAGAGAACAATGGGCAGTTTCGGTGGAGACGTTGCTCCATATCATAAACAGATTGTCTCATTAGATTTTGGAACGCAATCACCTTGAACGTGGTTCTGGGAATTGCCGAGAACGACTGTGCTTGCAGCTTCCGCAAGTTGCCGTGCATCAGATGTGCGGTCGGTCGAAAGGTTATTCTTCCGGTTGCGTCAGTGGGCGGTCGTTGTGCCAGAGACCCTTGTAGTCGATGTACCAAGCCTTGTGGTATGGCTCGTAGGAGCCTGGGGGTGGACTGCTGATCTGGCGGCCGCAGCCGTCGTAGTCGCCCTGCATGTAGTACTCGGATTCGGTCAGAGGGTTGGGTGCCGTTGCCAATTGGCACAGTTCGCCCTGTCCTTCACGCACGCCGTGTTCGAAGTGGCCGGTGTAGCGCTTCTGCTTCTCGCCGTAGTAATAGTACATGGTTCCTTCGCCATGAGGCTGTCCGTCGGCGTCGACGGGGCCTTCGTACTGGGTGTTGTCTGGCTGTTGGACTCCCATGATGTAGGCGTTTATCAGTCTGTCGCATTCCGATGGGGAAGCGGCGACACCGATGCCGTCGCGGTGGTAGCGGGCCAGGGTGCGAACCACCTCGTCATGTATGGCATCAGTGTATTTGACATCGTAGAAGAGGTCGCGCATGCGGTTGTAGGCTAACTCCTGGTTGCATCTGATGCCCTGTTCAGGAACGCCGGTCTCGACCTGTAGGGCTGCCTGGTAGCGGCATCGCAGCAGGAGTCCGCGGGGCGGCTTGGTGTGTTTCATGGTCTTGAGAACACAAAGGGCATCGTGCCAACGGCCTTCGTCGCGCGCTTTTAGAGCCACTTCCAACCAACGGGTGTCGCTGATTGGCAGTTCCAGGTCGACAGGCAGCTTCATGTCGATGGTGGAGAAATGGGGGTTGCTGTCGCCTGGCATGCGAAATCCGAACGACTTGCTGTCGCTTTCAGTGAAGCTGAGTGTGAAGTGCAGACTGCAGCCGTTGGAGGAGTTCATGCTAGCCGGGTCGGTTTCCACGGTCTGTGCATCGGCGTGGCAGTCCAGTTCGACGCGGTCGCCGTCAAGTGCTGTGACAGTGAATTGAAAATCGACGATGCAATTTACGGTGAATTTTTGACCGACATATACGATGTGGTAGTCTTTCTCCTTGCTGATGTTGAGGCCGTTGTCGACATGCGGCGGTTCGTCAATGCCGATGCGGATATGCGGCTGAAGATGTCTGGTTCTCATGGCGAAGGCAAAAAAGAAAAGGGATACACCAACAGGTGCATCCCCTATGGAATGAAAAAATGTTAGCAGAGCTCGTGGATCACGAGGCCGGAGCGGAGCTTGGGCTCGAACCAGGTGGTCTTCGGGGGCATGATGTTGCCGGTGTCGGCAATGTCGATGATCTGCTTCATGCTGACGGGATAGAGGGCGAAGGCGACCTTCATCTCACCGCTGTCGACGCGGCGTTTCAGCTCGCCGAGGCCGCGGATGCCGCCGACGAAGTCGATGCGCTTGTCGGTGCGGAGGTCCTTGATGCCGAGTACCTTGTCGAGGACGAGGTTGCTGAGGATGGTGACATCGAGCACGCCGATGGGGTCGTTGTCGTTGTAGGTGCCGGGCTTGGCGGTGAGGCTGTACCACACGCCCTCGAAGTACATCGAGAAGTTGTGCAGCTTGTTGGGCTTGTACTCCTGGCTGCACTCGCAATGGCAGGGCAGTTCGCACTCGCACTTGCCGCCGTCCTTGGTGCAGTCGCACTTGCACTCGATGTCGAAGTTCTCGGCCAGTTTGGCGAAGAACTCCTTGCCGCTGAGGCCGTTGAGATCCTTCACCACGCGGTTGTAGTCGATGACGTTGAGCTGGTTGTCGGGGAAGATGACGGTCATGAAGTAGTTGTACTCCTCCTTGCCGGTGTGGTTGGGGTTCTGCTCTTTCTTCTCCTGTCCCACGAGGGCGGCGGCGGCACTGCGGTGGTGGCCGTCGGCGATATACATGGCGGGGACTTTCTTGTCGAAGAGCTCGACGAGTTCGGCGATCATGGCCTTGTCGTCGATGACCCAGAAGCGGTGGCCGAAGCCGTCTTCCTTGGCGACGAAGTCATAGATGGGTTTCTTGGCGGTGACGTTGGCAACGATCTCGTCGATGCGGGCAACGGCGGGATAGGCGAAGAAGACGGGCTCGACGTTGGCATTGGTGATGCGGACGTGTTTCATGCGGTCCTCTTCCTTGTCCTTGCGGGTGAGCTCATGTTTCTTGATGACCTTGTTGACGTAGTCCTCGCTGTAGGCGCAGGCCACGATGCCGTACTGCCACTTGGCGTCGGGGGCGGTGGGATTCATGCTCTGGGCGTAGATGTAGAGTTTCTCCTCCTCATCCTTGACCAGCCAGCCGAGGTCTTTGAACATGTTGTAGTTCTTGACGACCTGAAGGTAGACTTCGGGCGAGTGCTCGTCGGTGCCTTTGGGGAGGTCGATCTCAGCCTTGGTGACGTGCAGCAGGCTGTAGGGGTTGCCCTCGCATTCGGCGCGGGCCTCTTCGGAGTTCAGTACGTCGTAGGGACGGGATGCCAGTTTTTCGACGATGTCGACGGGCGGGCGAAAGCCCTTGAAAGGTTTGATAACGCTCATATTTTTGATTGTTTGATTGTTTGATTGTTTGATTGCTTGATTTTTTGAGTGGCTGTTGCTGCTGCTAGGACTTCAGTTTCAGCGCGATGTTGACGGTGTCGACTTCGATGGGGAAGAGGACGGTGTCGACAGCGGCGTAGCGTGAACTGTCGTCGACGATGGCGAAGCGGTAGGGGCGATCCTTGGTGCCCCACATGGTGGCGATGCCGTTGGTGTCGGTGGTTTCCTGCGACTCTGTGTAGTCGGCACCTATCGAGCCGCTCTCGCTGGTAATCTCGCGTGATATTATGCGGATGGAGGGCAGCGGCTTGCCCGTGTCCTCGGAGGTGATGCGGAATGTCACCCTCGATTCGTAGTCATAGTAGTCTTCGTCGGTGCCGTAGCATGCCTGAAACACGAACATCGCTGCTGTGAGGGAAATCCCTCCCATGATTTTCCTGAGTAGTTTCATCGCGTTACATGTTTTTTTTCAGTTTGCAAAAATACTAACTTTTCGTGATATAAGAATAATTTTTTCGGTTATTGTTTTTTTCTTTTATTTTTGCACAAGAAACGAGATGTTGGAATGTTGATGTTTTTCTTTTGTATTGTTTTAGAAATAAAAACTTTATGTTTAATAAGTCCACATTGTTCATAGTCGTTGCGATGGTTATGGCTATCCCTTCAAGGGCACAGTTTCTCGACTTCAAGCAGAATTCAGAACGCCTTTTTTTAGGTGTGCAGTTGGGTCAGGCCGGCACTGCAACCGAATTCCACGGCTTCGGTTGGGGATTATCATTGTCGGTCTGTGGAGTGTATGTCGACTTTCTTCGTTCTTCGCCTCAATATGTCAGCGACAACCATCTTATCAACGAATTGTGGGATGATTACTCGGCTTACACCATCAGCCTTGGCTATCAGATTCCTGTCTTTCCATGGCTCCGACTGGCACCAATCATCGGCTATAGTCAGACAAACTACGGCTTCACTGATATTGGCACCCTAAACCAGCATGTTGATGAAGACGGAAACATCACTAACAGGCACGATTATGTGGTGGAGAAGCGCTTCCATGAGTTGAACTATGGCGGAGGAGTCTTTGTCCAACCGTTAGATCATCTTGAATTCTATGGTGTTTGCACACGCCGCGCCATCTATGGTGGCATCAGTATTGGAGGTAACGCCACCACCATGCGGAATTGGAATCCATAATGGGGTGGTGGAAATGAGTTTTATTTCTTCTTCAGCTCTTTGTCGCTGACGACCTTGGTGTCGTAGCCAATTTTTTTCATTGCCTTTTGTAGACCCTCGACATTGTTTTTCTTTGGGTCGTAGGTGATGGTGACCTCTTGCCTTTCGAGGCTGGTCTCGATTTTCTTGACCCCTTTTTCGAAGCGCATGTTGCTTTTTATTTTGTTTTCACAACTTTCACAATGCATCTCGGGGGTGGGAGTTACAATGAGTACGCGGAGATTGCTGCCGCTCATGCCCAGAATAAGGGCGAAAAGAGTGACTAAAATTTTTGCTTTCATGAGTAAAATGGTTTTACGTTTGTTGTGTTACGTTTGTTGTTTTCGTTTTGGTTATCGTTTTCAACTATCACAGTTTCATTCTTATTCCGGCGTAGGCCATGATGCCGTGGACAGGGCCCCAGATGAGCGTCGGCTCGAAGTCGGCATCCCAAGGATTTCCGGCATTGATGATGGGGTTCTTTTGGCGGTAGTTGGTAAGGTTCTCTCCACCTACATAAACGGAAAAATGGCGGAATTCGCGTGTCACCTGTGCACTTAATTGTGGATAGGCGGGGAATTCCTCGTCCCACGACGGGTTCCCGTCGGCAAGGGTGTAGGGCGTGGGCATCCTGCCGCCGCCGTTGATGGCAAGGGTGACATCGAACTGCCACAGTTTCATCAGTGGTGTCCAGTTCAGCGTGACTAGCCCCTTGTAGCGTGACTGTAGGGGCTTCTCCATCAGCTCTCCGCCATACGTGCAGCGCACGTAGTTGTATCTGAATGCGGAGAGTATGTTGAAATCTTCGGAGAACTCGAAGGCTGCGTCCACCTGGAAGGTGTGTGAAAAGGATGTCCCGTTAAGGTCGCTGATGATGATTCTCGTCGGGTCGCTGTCGTAATCCACCACGGCTTGGTGCAGGAAGTCGGTGTAATAGTAGTCTGTGTTGATTTTTATTTTCTTATCGCCGACAGGGATGTAGAAGTCCAGCGAAACTCCGCTGTTCCAGGCTTCTTCCTGTGGCAGAATGCTGTCGGCGGTCAGCGTTCTTCCAGATGCCAGCAGGTAGTGGTTCTCCGCCAAGGTGAACGGTGTCCTGTAGCCTTTGCCTGTCGATGCACGCATGGTAAGCCAGTCGAATAACACATATTTCACATGCAGTCGAGGCGTGACGAAAGCACGCTCGTACAGGCTACTGTAGTCTGCCCTCAATCCGGCCATAGCGGTCAGCCTGTACGACGGCATATAGGTGTATTGTGCATAGACGCCGGGAACGTATTCTGTTGTTAAGTTGTTGAATTGTTGAGTTGTTGAGTTGCTGAGCTTCTCGTCCATACGGTCGCCGCTCAAGCTTAATCCCGTCGATAAGTTGTGGTCCTCGTTGATGTCGTGCTCCAGCACCAGAAGGCTGCTGAAGTTGAGATGCTCGTTGCCGTAGTTCTTGGATCCGAAGGTGCCGTCCAGCGTGTAGCGGTAGCCGTTGGCGAGAAATGCGATATTGGTGTTGTGCTCGCTGTTCAACAGGTAGGCGTGTTTCATGTAAGCCTCAGCCCTTTGAGCCTTGAGGAGCACTCGGAAGGGGTTCTCAACAGTTAGCATCTGTCCGCCTTCGCGTTCTTCCTGCAGACAGCCTGCACCGGCATGCATGATGTAGCGACCTTTTGTTAGTTTCCACCGGTTCATCAGATGCCATTGGGTTACGGCGGGCGAGTCGTGCCACAGGTCGCCGTCGTCATCGTGATGACCGAAGTCGTGTTCGTAATGAGCCAGCACTATGGTGCTCAGGTCTTTGGTCAGATGCCGACCTATAGAGGCGTTGACCTCACTTTTCAACCTGCTGTCGCCGAAGAGGTTGAACTGGATGTTTGTGTCGATGTCGGGCTTCAGGTATTCGACATTGATTTGGCCGGTGATGCTCTGAGACCCGTTCTTCACGCTCGAAGCCCCTTTGCTCACCGAGATGCTTTTCATCCAAGCCCCGGGGACATAGCCCAACGAATATGGCATCGAGGCACCGATTGAGGAGGGGAGGCCCTCGGTGAGCATCTGGACATATTGACCGCTGAGACCCAACAGCTTGATTTGGCGCGCACCGACTGCGGCGTCGTTGTAGTTGACATCAACAGAGGCATTGTTGACAAAGCTCTCGCCAAGGTTACAGCAGGCAGCGCGGAACAATTCCCCCTGTCCTATGTTCACGCCATTCTCGGCACCGCCCAGCCGGCTGATATTGGCTTTCTTGTACGATTTTATTTTGACGGCACTGAGCGTAGTGCTCGTCACAGTGTCTTCCGTTCTGCGTTTCCCGTTTTCGGACCTCACTTCGCCGTTAACCTGCGCCATCAACTCCATGCTACACATTACCATGCAGCATAATACAAAAATATGTTTCATGAATATTGCCTGATAAGTTTGAAATAGAATGCTTTAGTTGCTTTTTGGCACGAAAAATTTCAAAAATTATCAAATCTAATCTTTTTGATTTTAAATAATTTGTGAAATTTCTGCCACGCAGTAGCATTATTATTCTGTCAAACTCTCAGAACAACAGTGCCGATGATGTCCGTCGACGGATGAGGTGGATGGTAGGAGAAATAGTCTTTCCTGCTATCCGACAAATCATAATAACAGCCAGCCAACCTTAAGGGCAATTCTATGACTGCCATTTCAGGTTGTGGTATGTCGCTGTTTTGCTGAAGTTCGTAGTCCGAAAAATGTGCAACGGAAATGGTCATGCATCCGCTTTCCCTCGGGCAGCATCCCTGCTCAAGTGGTATAGTAAGCGATATTTTGCCAGAGCAGCTGCATTTGGCAAAACCCACTCCACCGGTGCCGAACACCAACAGTATCAGCATGGTAAGTGCTATCGCTATTTTAGAAAGCGTCTTCATTTCCGTCTGCAAAAGTACATAAAAAAATTGATTTCAACACAGATGAGTGATGATATTTGGTACGCAGGCGTCCTCGCCTGCGGGAGAGACCGCAGACGAAGACGCCTGCGTACCAACTTCCAGCTCTAGCAGCCTCTTTTTCAGTTCAATCCCGTACGCATACCCCACCAGTTTCCCATCGGCTCCTATGACCCGGTGGCATGGCACGATGATGGCTATCGGGTTCCGCCCTACAGCACCGCCAATGGCCTGTGCCGAGCGGCAGCCGAGACGGCGTGCCAGCTCGCCGTAGGTCACTGTCTGTCCATAGGGGATGGCGAGCAGAGCCTCCCATACGCGCTGCTGGAAGGGTGTGCCTCTCAGGGATAAAGACGGTATGAAATCAGGCTCCCGAGCGGAGAAATAGATGTCGAGCCAACGGTGGGTATCGTCGAAGACAGGCAACGACGGGCATTCTTCATGGTGCGCTTCCGGCGTGCTGCCAAAATACTTTTGCCCATCAAACCAAAGCCCCGTCAGCGCCGTGCCGTCGCTGGCCAGCGTGATGCCCCCGAAAGGCGAGTCGTAGTGTGTGGTGTAGACCATATTTCTGTCCGCAAAAGTACACACTTTTCGCGACATGGAGAAATAATATTTTGCCGAATGAAAAAATATGCGTACTTCTGCAGTCGATTTTTAACGGAATATTAACGAAACATTTTGCCAATGAAGCATAGCGCATAGATTAGTATGCACATCATAGAATAGGAAAAAACGAAGTAGCTTATCACTGGTTATCTTGGAACTTCGACAACTTCAATGATGACTATCCAGTAAAGAAGCAGCGACGCTCCCGCCAATGGCGTGGGCTTTTATCGTTGAATTGGATAGTCAAGGTAGTCGAAGACCTCAAGGTAACCAAAGAAAGCGAAGGGTTCCACGCTCTTTTTATGTGCATTATTCATCGGAACTACTCATAAAGGCATATTAAACCAAAACCGATGTGCCGATGGTAAATAACTGGCAACAAAAAAAATGAAAAGAACAGTTTTATCTATTACACTTGTAGCCGTGTGTGCATTTTTTATGTCGTTTGTGATTAAACCGACGTCAAAAGATATTGAAAGCTGCGAAAAAGCCAAAACAACAGAAACACTTTACGACAGTGAATATGGTATGACTCTAACACTTTATTCCAATGGATACTGCAAATTAAAAAGAAGCAATGGTCCGGCTTCTGGTAATTACGACATTGATGTCAGAAGTGCAAAAATAACGATTGAATGGGACGATGACGATTCCGAATACGGTTATGTCACTTGGGTAAGCACAACTTCCGGTCGTCGGATAAAAAATGCCACTATTCATGGTGTGACTTTTGAGAACACAGAACGTTTTGTTGTAAAACGTTAGGTGATATTATTTGAAAGAATAACTATCTCTAATCATGAGCATGGTTTTTCGGAATCATGCTCATGATTTTTATATTAGATGAGTATCTGCCGCGGATGAGTTGAGCATGGGTTGTTCACCGACACATCACCGAGGAATCCTGCTTGCCACCCTGTCGTTACCATAGACCGAGGCAAAAGATGAACAAAGTTTAAGCAAAAGGGGAGCAAAAAGTGTAGTATTGTACTATAGCATTGTTGCGACACGTTTGCTTCTTCGTGGTAACGGAGCAGGACGTGCTGGGGCAATGATGTCTTCTCCGAGGGCGGTGCTGATTTTGGCTATGGTAGACATGGTCATGTTGTGTGTTCCCGACAGCCAGCGGCTCACTTCGGTCTCTGTTTTACCCATCAACAAGGCAAAGTCTTTCTGTGACATGCCTTTCGCTTCCAAAATCTCATAGATGCGGTTGGCGATGCTCACCGATAACTCCATCTGCTTCTTCATCTCGGGCGACATGGTCTCCCGGATTTCGTCCATCAGTTTGTTCGTTTTCATACGGCTTATGTTTTAATCGTCAATAACAAAGGACAACTCTCCCAGCAACTCTGTGCCACGGATGGTAATCACTTTCTGCCTCTCGCGCAGTTTCAACTCAATGTCAATCTTCTGCAATGTATTGACGCAACGGTTCAGCATCTCGTCTTCCTGGTAGGTGGTGGTCTGTTTCAGTCCGCCGTTGCCAAGTATAAGCACTTTGGATTGGAGATTGAGCAAGTAAAGACGGAGGGAAGTGGACTCCAGATGCGACGGTAACGCCATGACACGGTCACGGCGAGTACCCTCATAGCGGAAATGGCGGTCGGCAGCCCCATCACGCTTAATTATGTCGAGGCGATAGACGAGTTGTGCCACATCACTGGGATAGTCGTCACGAAATTTGAGCAGGAATTTCTCGAATTCCGTGTATTCTTCGCCTTCGAATCGCGGGGAATAGAGGCTCACGTTATTGCCATCTTCCAGTAGTTCAATGATTAGATTCTTTTCCATGGCATATGATATCAGATGCAAAAATAAGCATAAAAGTTGATTCTGCCAAATACAAAATCAACTTTTATGCTTATTTAACTACTTGTAGGATGTCTTTATCCTTCGTAGAAGGGCATCTTGACGGTGACGGCCTTCAGGAGTTTCTCGCGGATCTTGATGTAAATCTCGGTGCCGGTCTTGGCGTATTCGGCCTTGATGAGAGCGGTGCCGATGTTCTCGCTTTTCTGTGGTATTGTACAGTTGCTTGCTGGAATTAAGCATGGCATTGACAATATGAAATGAATGACAAATAAAAGGAAACTGGAGGAAACAACATCGACCGTGGTCGATTGGTTTTTGACCTCGATGAAAATCCCCACGGGATTTCGCAAAATCCCGTGGGGAAAATGAGAAATCCCGATGAGACTTCTGAAAATCTCATCGGGATTTTTTAGTGCCACGTTGGAGGGCCGGGAAATTACATCAACACCTGCGCCCACAAGGGAATATCGTCGGTGTAGCGTTTGATGATGGCACCGTCAGAGAAACGGAAAAGGATGCGAGCTTCCTGGCCGTCGACAGAGTTGTCGTAGATATAGACTCGGTCAGCGATGTTGGTGGCCATCTTGCAGTTGATGATGGATTTCTGGTAGCGGGAGATTATCTTGGCGATGGGGACGTCGTGGCCGCCTTTCATCACACGCCCGGCAATACGGGCAGCGTTAATCATGGGCGAATCAGTACAGACAAAGAATAGCCGGATAAAGAAGCCCGCCTGTTTTGCACGGCGGATGAAATCCAACTTGTCGTCGGCAGAGAAAACAGTCTCAAATATCATGCTTTGTCCATCTGCTAAACACCGCTCGCGCCAGTCGGCACAATATTCGGCCGCCTGTCTCACAGCCTCGGCCGAGTTCCAGTCGCCGAAACGCTCCTGAGCCACCTGGTCGGGGTTGATATAGACAGAGTTCTCCAACCACTCATGGTGCATGATTTGCGACGTGATGGTGGTTTTGCCCGAGCCATTGGGGCCGGCAATGATTATCAAGACAGGACGATGGACAGACTCCTTCATAATAGGGCAACCTTCTTTTGTAGCATGGTGCTGATTTCCTTGAAGTAGTCAGACAATGCTTTGGCCGTGGATGAAGAGGCTTCAGCGGCGGCCTCCTTCATGATGGCGGAGAGCATCTCGTCGGTAGGCTCTTCCATCGAGGTGAGGCGATAGGCGTTTAATTCTTTCTCTGACATAATCGTTTTATCCAAAATATGAGTTGGTAAGTTTTTCTTACAGACCCATAAAATGAATTGGACTAGTGCCATTTTGACACTAGTCCAATTGTAAAAGATAAGATTATCCTTCGTAGAAGGGCATCTTGACGGTGACGGCCTTCAGGAGTTTCTCGCGGATCTTGATGTATATTTCGGTGCCGCTCTTGGCGTATTCGGCCTTGATGAGGGCGGTACCGATGTTCTTGCCGGTGCTGGGGCTGGGGCTGCCCGAACGCACCTCACCGATCTTTTTGCCCTCGGCGTCGCAGACCTCGTAGCCGTTGCGGGCGATGCCGCGGTCGACCATCTCGAAGCCAGCCACTTTGCGCTTGAAGCCGGCGGCCTTCTGGGCCAGGAGCAGCTCCTTGTTGATGAAGTTGTTGTTCTCGGCTTTGAGCTTGACGATGAAGGCCAGCGGAGCCTCGAGGGGGCTGACAGTGTCGTCCATCTCGTGGCCGTAGAGGGCAAAGCCCTTCTCCAGACGCAGGGTGTCGCGGCAACCCAAGCCGGCAGGCATGATGCCGAACTCTTTACCAGCCTCGAAGACGGCGTCCCAGACCTCGATGGCTTTCTCCTTCGGGATGTAGATCTCGCATCCGCCAGCGCCGGTGTAGCCGGTGGTGGAGAGGATGATGTTGGGGATACCGGCGAAGGTGAGAATCTTGAAGGTGTAGTACTCCATGTCCACGATGTTCTCGCTGGTAAGCTTCTGCATGGCCTTGAGGGCGTTGGGACCCTGGACGGCGAGCTGGGCCCACTGCTCGCTCTCGTTGACGAAGTCCTTGCCGAGCTCCATACCCATCTTGTCGGCAATCTGGCTCATCCAGTTCCAGTCCTTGTCGATGTTGGCGGCGTTGGGCACCATGAAGTACTCGTCGTCATGGACGCGGTAGACCAGCATGTCGTCGACCACGCCACCCTGACCGTTGGGCAGGCAGGTGTACTGCACCTTGCCGTCGAAGAGGTCCTCAACGTTGTTGGTGGTGACATACTGCATGAAGTGCTTGGCAATGGGACCTTTGGCGCGGAACTCGCCCATGTGGCTCACGTCGAACACGCCGACGTTGTTGCGGACGTTGTTGTGCTCCTCGATGAGGGTGGTGTACTGGATAGGCATGTTGTAGCCTGCAAACTCAGCCATCTTGGCGCCGAGCTTGATGTGCAAATCTGTGTACGGAGTGGTTTTCATTGGTTGTAATATTTTGATTTACTAATAATTGACGGATTATTGTCTAAAAAAACAGTTTACAAATATACGAAGTTTTTGGGAATTGTGATTTTTTTTCAGCGTTTTGTGTACAATTCTCGATACTGGCTCATGTGTTGTTCGTAGCTGAAGGATTCGGCGTAGGCTTTTGCAGCAGCGGCACGCTCGGGCGTGAAGGCTCTGAGGCCGTCGGAGACCACTTTTGCCATGCTGTCGGGGTCGAAATCAGAGAAGTAGAAAGCATGGTCGCCGGCCGTCTCGGGGATGGAAGTGCTGGTGGAACAGAATACAGGCTTGCCACGCTGCAGGGCTTCTACAATGGGACGTCCGAACCCCTCGAAGAGCGACGGGAAACAGAGCCCCTTGCAGTGGGCTAAAAGCCAGTTGCGCCCGGCATCGGAGACGAATCCGGTCATGATGACATTGCTGTGTCTTTTTGCCTCATTCCTCAGCCTGTCGGCATAACCCCCGCTGCCGCCGCCTGCGATGACTAGGTTGTACTCTGGCAGCCGTTCCATCATGGACAGCAGGGTGTGGATGTTCTTTTTCTCCTTCAGCACACCGATGCTGAGCAGGAACGGCCGCTCGTCGGGTATGCCGTCGGGGCGTTGCTGCACAGCGTCTGTGCTGTCAAGTACCGCCTCGCGCACCGTGTGTGGCGTGCGGCCGTGCAGGTCGATAAGGCGAAGGGCATCATGCATGGCGAACTGCGATATGAAGCAGATCTCGGACGAAGAATCGACTTCCCGTTGCAGCCGTTTCCTGTATCGTTCCCTTTTCGCCCCTTTTTTCTCGTAATAGAAGTTGACGTCGTGGATGGTAAGGATGCGGCGTGTCATCCTGCCCCATGGACGGAAGGCCGACAGCTGGTGGATGGAGTGCCACACGTCGAAGTGGGGCATGAGACAGGGCAGATGTCGCCAGATGTCTTTTTGTACCAGATAGTTCACTCTGTTGCCGAAGCGGCCGGTCCAATCTTTAGGGACCAGCAGCGTGATGTCGCAGTCGGCCGGGAAAAAGTCGGGGTGAGTGGCTAGAAACTCACCGTATTCCCTGGCGACTTGTCCCAAGCCGCAGTAGGGGTGACGCAGTATGCTGAGGTCAATCAGTAGTTTCATGGCACAGTCTGAACAATTCGGCATATTTGGTAAGAGTATAAATCGCCGAGAGACGGCATACGACGAAGCCGGCCCATCCATCGAGGATGCCGCCTTTGAAGAGATAGCTGCGCAGGAATGTCCAAATGGGGCGGAAAACCACTGCCGCAGCGGTGCATCGTTTGCCATTCCCGAAGTCTTTTTCGGCGCTGAGGGGCGCGTATTTTGACATGCGGGCCACATGCTCCCCGACAGTGTAGTAGGAATAATGGTACATGTCGCCCTCTAGCAGCTCGTGGCTCACTGTCCTGCTGAACCGCAGCACTTCGTGTATCTGCCCTTCCCATTGGGCGATGCCGTTGTGCCAAAGGCGGCAGCAGCGGTCGGGATACCATCCGCAGTGACGGATCCAGTTGCCGCAATAGTTTGTCATGCGGTTGAATGAGAACACTGTATCCTCTTCCGGAGGGTTTCCCTTAAGTGTGGCCAGGCTCTTCCGCAGTTCGTCGGAGAGCGACTCGTCGGCATCGATGCTGAGGATCCACTCGCATGAGGCAATGCTGTTGGCGTAGTTCTTCTGTCGGGAGAATCCCTCCCAGTCGTGATGCACAAAACGGGCTCCGGCCTCCAGGCATATTTTTTCGGTGCTGTCGGTAGAGCCAGAGTCAACCACCACAATCTCGTCGGCCAGACCTCGCAGGGAGGTCAGGCAACGGCTAATGTTGCGTTGCTCGTTGTGGGTTATTATTACTGCAGAGATGGTCATTAGGTGCTGTGTTTATGGTATCAAGAGACTGGTGACACGGATGGTTCCGCATGACGGGTTACTGTTCTCCGGATGCAGGTGCTCCATGCGTCAGGCATTCGATAAGAAGCCCCAGTTTGTAGAAGTTGAACAGTGGCAGCGAGGTGCATTTGCCGTTCGCGAGAGCGTTTCTGAGAATTCGTCGCGAGCACTTGAAAGCGGCCAGCAACAGCCAGTCGACAGGCTCTGCTATGCTATGGATCCGCAAAAGCCTGACTGAATGGCAGAAGTCCTTGTCGCTCCCGGTCATAGTATAGATCTGTGCCAGGCTTCTCACGGCCTCTTCGGTCTTGGAGAGGAACAGGGCGTTGTCCTCAACGTCGCCGTTGGTGACGGGATTGTCGATGTGGAGAATGGGTATGTTCTGCTGCCATAGGCGGAATCCGAACAGGGTGTCTTCGTGGCCATAACCTTTGAGCCTGTCGTCGAACAGTACAGACCGCAACACGTCGCGGCGAATCATGAAGTTGTTGGACATAAAGGAGCGGTGGGGGTCGCGGCTCCGTTCGGTGGCGTTGCGACATTCGACGTTCGTGCCATACTTGTAGCGTAGCCGATGCTCGCGGTCGTCGAAGCGGTCGTCGTACAGTCGTCCGCCGACAACGACTGCCGGATTGTCGGCGGCGGCGGCACGGTATCGCTCAATAAACCCTTCTGGCACAATGCAGTCGTCGTCGAGGAAAATCAAATGACTGCCGTTTGCGTATTTTAGGAACAGGTTGCGAACTGCGGCGCGTCCCACATTATGTTCCAGCACGATGTACTGTCCCATTCCCTCGACAGGACGGTTATGCTCGACATAATCCTGTGCCGATCCGTCGTCGATGCATACCAGCTCCACGTCGCAGTTGCTGCACTTGGCTTGTGATATGATACTCTCGGACAGGGGCAGCACATTGTAGTTGTGTATTGGTATGCAGACTGAAATCACTATGAATGATGTTTGTTTTGGACCGATAAGGTGATTGGAGCGCGGGCGACCTTGCCGGTGTTTCCATTTTTCTTTCTACCAATTACGTCCGAATTGGGAAAAAATTGTTTTGAAGATGAGATTTTAGAGCGAAAACAACAGGATATATCGTGTGCGATGTATCACTGAATGAGCATATCCGTACAGCTGATGGCCTGAGTCCTAGATCCTGTCATTGCCGCAGATAGGGTGCTGTGATTGAGCAGGTGCTTTCCGACATGGCATTGGGAGTCCCGGCGAAGATGACCCTGCCGCCCTTGTCGCCGCCGCCAGGCCCCATCTCGATGATGTAGTCACATGCTTTGAGCATCTCAATGTTGTGCTCGATGAGGAAGAATGAGTTCGCTCGACCGTCTTGTCGTCCACAACTGTCGGCATCCACCATGGAGTCGAAGAGGCTCATGATGCGTTCTACATCGCCTGCGTGAAGACCGTCGGAGGGCTCGTCGAGTATGAATACCTTGCCCTCGTCGTGGAGGCAGGAAGCTAGTTTCATGCGTTGCAATTCGCCGCCGGAGAGGGTGGAGAGCGACTGGTTCAGGTGGAGGTATCCCAAGCCGACTTTGCGTAATGGCTCCAGTTTCTTGGCAATCACGCTGCCTTCAAACAGTTCGGAGGCTTTGTTGGCGGTGAGGTCCATCACCTCGGCGATATTCAGTCCTTTTACCTTGTAGGACAAGGCTTCGGGTGAATAGCGCAATCCGCCGCAGGCCTCGCAGGTGGTCTCGATGGAATCCATGAACGCCATGTCGTTGACGATGACACCCTTGCCTTGGCAGACGGGGCAGCCGCCTTTGCCGTTGAAGGAGAAAAGGCTTAAAACCGCTTGATTGTTTGATTGCTTGGTTGCTTGAGTGTTTGGTTGTTCGGTCGCGTTGTTGCTTGAGTGTTTGGAGTAAGCTTTGGCGAAGAGCTTCCGGATGTCGTCGGCCACGTCCAGATAGGTGGCTGGTGTGGAACGCAGGCTGATGCCTATGTTTTTCTGGCTGATGTAGACGATGTCTGATTGCTTGATTGTCTGATTGCTTGGTTGCGTAAGTGCTGTCATGAAGCATTCCATCAGTGAACTTTTCCCGGAGCCGGCCACGCCTGCAATGCCGCACATCACGCCCAGAGGGAGGTCGACGGTGACGTCCTTCAGGTTGTGCAGGTTGGCGTTTTCCAGATGGAAAAAACCCGTGGGTATCCGTACCCCTTTTTTTATGGGAACCGTCGAACACAGCATGACGCCGGTGCAGGTCTTGCTGCGCAGCAGCTCGTCGTAGGAGCCCTCGAAGACCACCTCGCCGCCGCTGATTCCGGCACCCGGCCCCATGTCGATTATGTGGTCGGCGATGCGGATAATCTCCTTGTGGTGCTCCACAAGGATGACGGTATTGCCGTTGCCTTTCAGTTTTTTGATGGATTTTTGCATCAGCAGTATGTCGCGGTTGTGTAGCCCCACGCTGGGTTCGTCGAGGATATACATCACGTCCGAGAGTGGCGAGTTGATGTATTTTGCGATTTTGCATCTTTGTGCTTCGCCGCCTGAGAGCGTGCCGATGGCACGGTCGAGGGTCAGGTAGCCAAGGCCTATCTCTTCCATGGCTGTCAGCCGCTCGACGGTGGCTTGGCGGATGTCCTCTGCCAAGGGGTCTGCTATGGTCTCCATCCATTTCCGGCAGTCGCTGACGCTCATGGAAGTCACTTCGGCAATGTTCAGGCCGAGGATCCTGCAGGAGCGTATCTTCTCGTTGAGGCGTGTTCCGCCGCAGTCGGGACAGGTGCCCATCCGCAGCATCGGGTTGAGCACGGCGGCATGTAATAAACCCTCTTCCGAGTTGATGATGCTGCGGTACATGCGGGGGATGAGACCCTCGTATTTGGCGGTTTTAGGCCAGTTCGAGGGCGGGTTCTTGAGCTTGATTTGTGGCGAGTTGAGGAAGAGGTCGAGCTCTTCGGGCGAGTAGTCTTTGATTTTCTTGTCGAGGTCGAAGAGGCCGCTGTGGGCATAGCGTATCCAGCGCCAGCCGCCCTTGCCGAAGGCTATGTAGTGGATGGTGTCTTCGTCGTTGAGTGATTTGTCGAAGTCTACAAGTTTATGGATGTCCAGTTCCCTGATTTCGCCCAGACCGCTGCATCGTGGGCAGCTGCCAGCGGGATGGTTGAACGAGAAAGAGTCGCTATAGCCCACAAAGGGTTGGCCGATGCGCGAGAAGAGCAGCCTCAGCAGGGCGTAGATGTCGGTGTAGGTGCCTACCGTGGAGCGCGAGTTGGAAGAGGGCTTGCGCTGTTCGATGACGATGGCGATGGGAAGGTTCTCGATGCCGCCCACATGAGGCCGCCCGTATTTGGGCAGATACTGTTGGGTGAAAGAAGGGAAGGTGTCGTTGAGTTCGCGGCGCGACTTGGCTGCGATGGTGTCCAGCACCAGCGATGACTTGCCTGAACCGGACACTCCAGTCACCACCGTAATCTTCCCCTTGGGAATGCTGACAGTGACATGTTTCAGGTTGTTTTCTGTGGCATCGCGGACAATTATGCAGCCGTGGCACTCGACGTTGTGGTTGTGTTCCATAAGCCTTGTTCTTTTTTTTGCGGCTATTTTTCAAGCCGTCATTCGGTGATGAATAACGTGCCGCCGCGTGGTTTATTGTGCCAGACGGAAGCTGCATGGCAGTTCAGGGGAGATGCGTTTATAACTTGAATTCTGCGAAATATGGTTTTTCAAGTGGATTCATTCATTGGTCTAATCGTTTTTTCGATAAAGGCTATCTCCTCGTCGGAGAGGTTGTACTTCCGGTAGAGTTGCCTATTGAACATCACTTTTTACCATCTTTTCTATCAATGATTTCCTCTATATAAGCTCGCTCTTCTGAAGTAATATTGAATAGCTCATACAATTGCTCGTTGATATTTTGGGAAAAGTCAATTATACCATTAGAATCCGTATAATCTATAATATCAGGGGCACGTTTGGCAAGTGAGGTCAATGATTCATCGGTCATCAACAAAGCATATCGCACAAGATAGGAAGACGCATATTTGAAGAAGTTCTCTGCTTCTTTTTCTGTTTTGAACGATTTCAGGGCAACGCGGGAACGACCAAAAGCACTATGATTATCAATAATAGATAACTGATTGCTTCTCTTCTGTCCTCCAGCATTGGCACTTGAAACAACAACCTGCCATTCGTCAATTAGTTCCTTATTCGATGGAATAAATGTTTTGCGTGTAACATACCATGTGGAACGACCCATTTTACCCGCTTTATCATTAGCGAACAGCTTAACCTCCGACTGCTTGTCAAAAATATCACCTTCTTTATATTCCCTTACATCATTGGGATGCTCTTCTACAAAACTACTCTCTATTCCGAACAACTTCTGGGACAAAACCGACTCATGAAGGAAGGTGAAATGTTTTATTTTAACGGTTTTGTTTATTTTATTGAGTATTCCAACGTCATCTGGATTAAGAGGCATTAGATCATCTCCAGGATTTGATGCATTAACGGTAATCCTTGTTCCATTCGACACATATACATATTCAAAACCGTTTGTGTTTTTTTGCATATCCTTTAAAACAATAGATATTCCATCAGCAATTCCAACGTCGTTGAACAAATCGCCACTGTTAGGGAAAAATATTATTTTTCTCAAGTGCGGGTCATTAATTTGTTTTAATCCAAATTCCGCCATTCCTTTTCCTGACCGATGAATCCAGCGACCTCCTGGATATATTAGAGATATCATTCTAGAGCTAAGTTTATCACTTACATCTTGAAATAATTGGAAGATGCTTTTTACTCTCAATTGCCCATTTTCTGTTTCTTTGATTGCAGTCGTTACTTGATACGGCGGATTGCCTACTATAGCATTGAATTTCATAATTTCGTCTGAATTGATTTTCCAAAAGAATGGTGATGACAGCTTGGTGATCAGCTGACCGCTTTTCTGCTGTATCTGCATAATAAGGTCGTCGAAGGCGTGGGCGTTGACTTTGACCTTGGGGCGGAAGCCGGCAAGGGTGCGGATGGTGATGCAACGTGCCATCGGGGTTTTGCACACGACGAAGATATTCCGTCGCAATACCTCGTCCCACACTCGTTGGTGGTGTTTCAGGCGCGACTCGTCGTCGGCCTCCGTCGCCATCCAGTCCATCCGCTCGGCTTCGATGCGGTTGCGGTATATGCTGTAGGCCATATAGAGTGGGTAGAGACCGCTCTTGCTGTTTATCTCCAGTATCTTGGTGTCAGGACGGAACACGCTGTCTGTGACGCCGGTGTGGCGTACCTCGCGCGGCATCGTCTGCCGCTCCGTGTACTCCCCGTCGTAGAACACCCAACCGCCAAGGGTGTCGCCCAGCTGCATATTGACCACACGCCACGGGGTGAGCACCGTCTCTTTGTCGGGGTTGCGGAAGGTGCCGAAGATGGTGGCTATCTGGTCTATGCGAGCCTCGATATCAAGGCTGTCGGCATAGCGAGCCTGTTCGCGGATGCGTTTGCCCGAAGCGGCGAAGATGTCGGGGTCGTAGTAGCGCTTGAACTCGTCGAACAGCTCTTTGGTCACGCCGCGAGGCATAAACTCGTCCCACGAGATGTCGTCCACCAGCGACGTGAAGTTGTCGATGGTTATCTCCTTATCTTCATCC
>JAFSKP010000075.1 GCA_017448905.1 Bacteroidales bacterium
AAAAGTTTAAGGTTTAAAAGTTTAAGGGTTAAAAGTTTAAGGGTTAAGGGTTACAGTTAAAATTTTATTATCATTCATTATCAGCAAGATAATTGTTCTATCAATCACCATATTATAGACATTACTAATACAATGACAACAGTGGAAAAAATTGCTGTCTTCCCCGGATCGTTCGACCCCATGACCACAGGTCATCTCGACATGCTCCGCCGCGCCATGCCTCTGTTCGACAAAATCGTCGTCGCCGTTGGCATCAATACCGGCAAGCGCTGCTTCCAACCTCTTGACGATCGCATTGGCAACATCCGCCGTGCCGTGGCCGACTTGCAGCGGGTTGACGTCTGCTCTTACGACTGCCTCACCACCGACCTTTGCCGTAAGCTGGGTGCGCGATTCATCCTGCGCGGAGTACGCGACAATGCCGATTTCGAATATGAGCGGAAAATAGCCGACATCAACCGCCTTGTCGCTCCCGACATCGAAACAGTCATTCTCCTTGCCACACCCGAACAGGCCACTGTCAGCAGCACCATGGTACGCGAGCTGTCGTCGTTCGGACACGATGTATCCCAATGGCTCGCATGAAACACGATATGGCAATGATGCAATAACGCGATAGCACTTGATCCTCGACACTCCCATAGAATACCTAAAGGGCGTTGGACCCGCCCGCGCCGCCCTCCTGCAGAGCGAACTGGGCATCTACACTTTCGGCGACCTGCTCGAGTACTATCCTTACCGCTATGTGGATCGTTCCAAGACCTCCACGATACGCGACCTCGACATCGACGAGCCTTATGTCGTGTTGCGCGGCAAGATACATGACCTGCAGACCGTCGGCACCGGGCGTTCGACACGCCTCACAGCCCTACTAAGCGACAACACCGGACAGATAGAGCTGGTATGGTTCCAAGGCATAAAATGGATCAAAGAATCGCTGAAACCCGACACAGAGTACATCGTCATGGGCAAGCCCACGCTTTTCAACGGGCACATCAACATTGCCCACCCCGACCTCGACCGTGCTACCGGCGAAGGTGTGACAACCCTCCAATACATACCCATCTACTCCTCCACCGAGAAACTCAAGTCAAAAGGACTGCACACCAAAGGGATAGCACGCCTTACAGAACAACTTCTCCGTGCCGCCGCAGGCAATATACCCGAGACGTTGCCCCCCTCCGTGGTACACAAATACAACCTGCCCTCCCGCGCCAACGCCATTGAGGTGATACACTACCCCACACGCCCGCATGACATCACCGTGTCCATGCAGCGCATGAAGTTCGAGGAACTCTTCTTCCTGCAGCTCGACTACCAATATGCGAAACACGAGAGGACCATACGGGCCAACGGGCGCATGTTCACCGTTGTCGGCGACCACTTCAACCGCTTCTACAACGAAAAACTCAACTTCGAACTCACCGGCGCGCAGAAACGCGTGGTCAAAGAGATACGCGCCGACATGCGCAGCGGCCACCAGATGAACCGTCTGCTGCAGGGCGACGTGGGCAGCGGCAAGACCCTGGTGGCTCTCCTCTGCATGCTCATAGCCATCGACAACGGATGCCAAGCCTGCATGATGGCACCCACCGAAATCCTCGCCAACCAGCATTTCGCCAACGTCAGCAAAATGCTCGACGGTCTCGGCATCAACGTCGGACTGCTCACAGGCTCGCTGAAGTCGTCGGCAAAACGGAAAGTCAAGGAACGCCTGAAGCAAGGCAGCATCGACATCCTCATCGGCACACACGCCCTGATAGAGAAGGATGTGCAATTCGCCGACCTGGGCTTCGTGGTCATCGACGAGCAGCACCGCTTCGGCGTGGAACAACGCTCCCGACTGTGGACCAAGAGCGCCCAGCCGCCACACGTCCTTGTGATGACTGCCACACCCATACCCCGCACCCTCGCCATGACACTCTATGGCGACCTCGACTGCTCCGTCATCGACGAGCTGCCTCCCGGACGCAAGGAGATCAAGACAGTCCATTGCACCGACTCCCAACGTCTCAAAGTGTTTGGGTTCATGCGTCGCGAAATCGCCCGTGGACGCCAAGTCTACGTCGTCTATCCCCTCATCGAGGAGTCGGAGTCCATGGACCTCAAAGACCTTATGGACGGATACGAAAGCATATCGCGCGACTTCCCATTGCCCGAATACCAGATCAGCATTGTCCACGGACGCATGGACGCCGAGGCCAAAGACTATGAGATGGGACGCTTCAAGCGAGGCGAGACACAGATCATGGTGAGCACCACCGTGATAGAGGTCGGGGTCGACGTGCCTAACGCCACAGTGATGGTCATCGAGAACGCAGAGCGTTTCGGACTCTCCCAGCTTCACCAGCTTCGCGGCCGCGTGGGTCGTGGCGGCGAGCAGTCCTACTGCATCCTCATGACCGGGAACAAGCTCTCCAGCAGCGGGCGCGAACGCATCAAGACCATGGTCGACACCACCGACGGCTTCCGCATCGCCGAAGCCGACCTCAAGCTCCGCGGTCCCGGCGACCTGCAAGGACTGCAGCAAAGCGGCATCCTGCAGCTCAAGATTGCCGACATCGTCAACGACGAGCCCATCATTCGCGCCGCCCGCGAGACGGTGCAGGACATCCTGGCCTCCGACCCTAACCTTGACAACCCCGACAACGGAAGCCTCAAGCTGCACATCATCAAGAACAAACGCACCCTTTCTTGGGGAAAGATAAGCTAACCAAAATAATTGACTAGACAGTCTAGATTGTCTAGATTGTCTAGACTGTCTAGACTGTCTAGAAAACCCAGAGACTCCAAAACGCAATCCACATGATCAAGAGAATTTCACTTTTTCTACTGCTTGGCATATTGTTCTCCTCCCCCTCATATATTGTCGCTCAGGAAAGTGCCGACGAGCTCATCTCCAAAGGTCTTAATGCCGAGAAGATCGGTCTCGACACCCGCGCGATAGACTATTACTCGCAGGCCGCCGCCACCGCTCCCGACAACCCGGAGCCGCTACTGCTGCTCGGCAGACTACAGATGCGACGCTCCCATACCGCCGAAGCGGCGGAATGCCTCCACCGCGCCATACAGCTTTCCGACACCATGGGCAGCGCTTACGAGCAGCTACTGGTTTGCTACATAGAGATGAGCGATTTTGAAGGACACAAGACACGCCACTTCAACGGTGTCGACGAACTCTTATCCTTCGCCGAACGCGCCCTAGAGCTGGCACCCAACAGTGCCGACAACCTCTGCAGCATGGCATTGATTTACAACTACAAGAAGAATTTCACCAACGCCATGCATTGGGCCAACCGCGCTCTTGAGGCCGACCCCAAGCTGCCACGCGCCACCAACACCCTCGGTGTCATCCTCTACAACCGTGGCAACGACAACGACGCCCTGCAACAGTTCCGCAAGACCCTCGCCAACGACCCCAACAATGTCGACGCCTACTACAATCTTGGGGTAATGTACACTCAGCGTAACAACTACGAGACAGCCATCAGCTATCTGCGTAAAGGTCTGCAGCGCGACAACAAGTCCGTCAAGCTCTATTACTTCCTCGGCATCGCCTTCGTGCAGCGCGGCGACGACGCAAAAGCCATCCAGTGCTATGAAACCATCATCGGCCTCGACAGCCTCTACATCCCTGCCTACAACCGGCTCGGAGCCGTCTACAGCCGTAAAGGCAACTACGACGAAGCCATTGCCTACCACCAGAAAGCCACACGCCTCAACCCCGGCGATGTCGATTCGTACAAATGCCTCGGACAGGTGTACATCGCCAAGGGCGACTACCCCAAGGCTCTGCGCAGCTACCAGAAAGCCGTCCTCATCAACGACCGCGACCACGAGACCTACTGCCTCATGGCCAAGCTCTATGCCAAACAAGGCAACAAGGCCAGGGAGACATCAAGCTACAAGAAAGCCGCCAAGCTCGGCAACAAGGAGGCACAAGCCTGGATGGTGTCAAAAGGCATGGCCTGGTGAATTGGTACGCAGGCACCCTCGCCTGCGGTTGATTTTGTGAAATGTTTGTTAATTTCTTTTTTTTCAAATCGTTTGCACCTTGACAAAAAAGAGTATTTTTGTCAGTTGCAGAACAGTGACTCATCATGCCATTATCCATTGACAACAAATCTGTTGAGAGTTTTGTGACGAATCTCCGCAAGGCGAAAAAGATAGCCATACTCTCACATTTGAACCCCGACGGCGACGCCGTGGGCTCGTCGCTTGCGTGCTACCACTGGATAAGGAACCACCTCTTCAGAGAATCGCCACGGCCATCCATCACAATCATCCTGCCTCATGCACTCCCCGGCGACATGGCATACCTGCCCTCATCACACGTCATCATCGATGCCGAGAACAGCAAAGAGCGTTGCATCAACGCCATATCTGATGCCGACCTCATTCTTGGAGTAGACTTTTGCAATGCCGGACGCATAAAGCCACTCGACGAAGCACTGACCGGCAGCAAGGCCGTCAAGATTGTCGTGGACCACCACCACGCGCCCGACACAGCGCTCTTTTCCACCATCATCTCCTACCCCGACCTTTCATCGACCTGCGAGCTGCTCTTCTGGCTCTTCAGGCAAGCCGGCGGCGAACAGTCGATAGACGACGATGTGGCCCGATGCCTCTACCACGGCATCAACACCGATACCGGCGGCTTCTCCTACTCCAATGAGGACCCCTCGCTCTACGAGGCCACCGCCGCCCTCATGCGCCACCCCCTCAATGCCGCCGACGTGCACAACACCATCTTCAACAACTACAGCATCAACAAGATGCAACTTCTTGGATTCCTGATATGCAACTGTTTGCACATCTTCCCTGAAGTCGGCTTTGCCTACTTCGCCATCACCGCCGAAGGGCTAGAGGCTCAAGGCTGCACCCCCTACGACCTGGAGGGGCTTGTCAACTACACCCTCATGATGGAAAGCATACAGGTAGGAGCTTTCGTAAAAGAAGCCGACGGTGCCGTCCGGATCTCTTTCCGTTCGAAAAAAGACTTCGATGTCAACCTTTTCGCGCACAAATACTTCGGTGGCGGAGGCCATACCAAGGCCAGCGGTGCCACCTCACCATACGACTTCCCGACGACCATCAGCATCCTGGAAGACAACATGCTCCGGGAACTGCGACAGCAAGAATCACACACCTGACCCGACCCAAAAGCCCTGCAAGAACTTGAAAAAGAACATCAACATATTCATTCTCTGCCTACTCCTCGCCTCATGCCACGGCGACCCACC
Organism: Bacteroidales bacterium; assembly: GCA_017448905.1. GTDB lineage: Bacteria > Bacteroidota > Bacteroidia > Bacteroidales > P3 > Colimorpha. The sequence continues at coordinate 5,244 of JAFSKP010000075.1, forward strand.
CATTGTCGTGACGCCGACAAACACAGGCAGCGATCTGAATGAAAACCTCATCAACGCCAACCGTACCATAGCACAGGCTGAAGAAACCTCTATCGACCAATATGTTGCACGACGCAAATGGCCGATGCAAAAGCTTCCCGAAGGAGCCAGAATCTGGGAATATGAGGTTGGGGCAGGCGATGAAGTGAGGTACGAGGACAGCCTGTGTGTCGACTACAGCGTGGAGGCAATAAACGGTAAGACCATCTACGACACTGTATCCGAATGTTTCGTCGCAGGACGCCGCCAGCAGATGATTGGCTTGGACCAGGCTGTGCTCCGGCTGCATTACGGCAGCCGTGCCCGAGTCATCCTTCCGTCAGCATTGGCCTACGGCATCGGCGGCGACGGTGACCGGATACCACAAAGCACAATACTAATCATTGATTTGACTATCAGAAACAACAATACAACAAAATAACAAAATAACAAAAAATGAAAAAAACGATCAAATTTCTCGCGCTCTCCGTTGCGGCACTGGTCATGCTGGCTTCGTGCAACAAAGACGGATGGAAAACAACGAGCGACGGCCTCGGATACAAGTTTCTCGAGACCAACAAGGACGCACAACAAGTCCAGATGGGCGATGTGCTTGTGGGTACCTGTGTACTCAAGCTGGGCGACTCAATACTCTTCCAGGTCGACCAGCCCGACCGCATAATGATGGTCAACCCACCCGCCTTCAAGGGTGACCTCACCAACGGCCTACTCATGATGCACCTCGGCGACAAAGCCATCTTCAGCGTATGGGCCGACTCGGTACACAAACTCGGATTCCAGTTCCCACCCTACTACAAGGAAAGCGCCGGCATGAAGCTCTTCTACGAGATCAACCTCACCGACATCATCACCCAGGAAGAGATTGCCCAAGAGCAGGCACTCTTCGCCGAGAACATGCAGCAGCTCCAAGCCGCCGAGCGCGACAGCATTGCCGCATACATGAAGAACAACAACATCAAGGCCGAACCCGACGAGGACGGACTCTACATCATCGTCAACAAGAAAGGCAAAGGACAGAAAGTGGAAATCGGCCGCGATGTTGCCATCAACTACACTGGACGTCTGCTTGACGGCAAAGTCTTTGACACCAGCATAGAAACAGTCGCCAAGAGCAACGACATCTACGAGCCGCAACGCCAGTACGCGCCCCTCAGCTATACGGTAGGCCGCATGTCGCTCATCCGCGGTTGGGAAAACGGCGTCATCAACCAGCCTGCGGGCAGCAAGCTCACCCTCATCATCCCCTCCAGCCTCGGATACGGCACACAGGGAGCCGGAGACCGCATCCCGCCCAACAGCCCACTCATCTTCGACATCGAAATCGTGTCGGTCAAGTAAACCGGCAGTATCACCATTCACTATTCACTATTCACCATTCACCATTCACCATTCACCATTCA
>JAFSKP010000076.1 GCA_017448905.1 Bacteroidales bacterium
AAAACCTTTAAACATTAAACTTTAATCTTTAAACTTTACTGCCTTGGTGTGGCATTTAGGTTTTTTTTGTAAATTTGCAATCCGTTTATAACTGATGATTTTTATTATATTATTGTAAAACATTTGAATATGCAAAAATTTGATCCTGCAACAGCAATCCAGCGCATCGACGGACGCGATGCCAACCGTGGTGTTAACCCCGCAATCTGCGACAGCGCCACTTTCACTTTCCCCGAGGCTCATCTTATGACCGAGACTTTCCACGGCGAGACCGAGGGCTATTTCCTCTACAGCCGCCATTGGAACCCCTCCAACCTGGCTCTCTGCCAGCGCCTCGCCGCCATGGAAGGCACCGAGATGGCTTGGGTCACTGGCTCCGGCCTCGCTGCCATCACCAGTGCCCTGCTGCATGAGGTCTGCTCCGGCGACCATATCGTGGCCAGCATGACCACCTACGGCGGCACCTTCGCCTTCATGGCCAACTACCTCAAGAAGTTCAACGTCAACACCACCTTCGTCAACATGCAGAACCTCGACGCCGTCAAGAAAGCCCTCGCCGAGCATCCCAACACCAAGGTGGTCTACACCGAGACCATGAACAACCCCCTGCTCCGCATCGCCAACATCCCCGAACTGAGCAAGATGGCTCATGCCGCCGGTGCCAAGCTCATCGTCGACAACACCTTCACCCCGATGATTTTCAACCCCTGCCGTCTCGGCGCCGACGTCACCGTCTATTCCATGACCAAGTACATCAACGGCACCAACGACTGCGTGGCCGGCGCCATCTGTGGCAGCGCTGAGTATATTGGCAGCCTCATCGATGTCAACAACGGCACCTGTATGCTCCTCGGCCCTGTGCTGGATCCCATGCGCAGCGCCTCCATCAACAAGAACCTCCACACCCTCCACATTCGCATGAAGAAACACGGCGAGAACGCCATGTATCTCGCCAAGCGGTTCAAAGAGGTGGGCTTCAAATACAACTATCCCGGTCTGCCTGAGCACCCCGACTATGAACTCTTCTGCAGCATGATGAACGAGGGCTACGGCTTCGGTGGCATGATCAGCATCGACATGGGCACCGCCGAGGCTGCCAGCAAGATTATGGAAATCATGCAGCGTAAGGGCGTCGGTTACCTCGCCGTTTCGCTGGGCTACTTCAAGACCCTCTTCAGCAACAGCGGCAAGTCGACTTCGAGCGAGGTGCCGGAGGATATCCAGCGTGAGATGGGCATGAGCGAAGGCCTCATCCGCTTCAGCATGGGTCTCGACAACGACATCGAGGCTACCTTCCAGCTCATCAAGCAGTCGGTGGACGAGTATAACGCCAGCAAGTAACCTCCCCGATGAAAAAGATAGCTATCATCCTTTCTGGCTGCGGCAACCGCGACGGCAGCGAGCTGCAGGAGTCCTTGGGTCTTCTGCTTGCCATCGACCGTCGCGGCTGGCAGTACCAGTGCTTCGCCCCCGAGGGCTTCTTCGAGGTGGTCCCTCATGTGGATGTCGTCGACGACGAGGAGGAAGGCACCGTCCTCGATGTGGAGCAGCGCGACATATTCGTCGAGAGCGCCCGCATCGCACGTGGCAATCTCATGCCGCTCTGCGACTACCATGCTGCCGACTACGATGCCTTGGCTCTTCCGGGCGGCATGGGCGCTGCCCGCAACCTCAGCACCTTCGCCTTCGACGGCCCTCAGATGACGGTCATCGATGCTGTCACCGATGCCCTCCTCGAGACTTTCCGCGCCAAGAAACCCATCTTGGCCATGTGCATAGCCCCTATGCTGGTGGCCAAGGTGCTGGGCAAGTACGGTGTGCACCTGACGCTGGGCGCCGACGACAACGCCGCCGCCTTGACTGCCAAGGGCTTCGGCTGCTTGACAGAAGTCTGCGGCCCCACCGACATCTGTGTCGATGAGGAACACCGCATCATCACCACCCCGGCCTATATGGTCGAGTCGCACATCAGCAACATCTTTGCCGGCGCCGACAACATGGTGGCCCGGTTGGAGGAGTGGTTTTGATTCCTTAAGCTGGCTTTCCAGTGTTTTTTTTGAGCTGGGGGAGTGTCACTGTTTCAGACGGATGCTCCCCCAGTTTTCTTTCAGCTTGCCGCCCACGGTGATGGTGGGCTCCTGGAGATGCCCCTGGAGCGACGACTCGCGCTGCACCTCTTTGTCTACGGCCTTGTACAGCTCGCTGAGGCTCACGTTGCCCTTGCGGCTTTTAAGCTCTTTGAGCAGGTAGTAGGTCAGGAAGCCGTGGTGCTGCTCGTCGAAGACGTAGGCTGTCTTGTCGAAAGCTGCAGCACTGATGAGCACCACGTCGTTTCGCAGTCGCAGCCCCTTGCTCCTCTTGTCGCCCTGCTTAATGTTGACGAGCGGCTCTCCGTCGCGCTGGTTGCCGTCGAAGGTGGCATCGACAATCATCGTTATCGACTTGACGGGCACGCGGTTGAACCAGGCACAGAGCGTGTCGACACGCAGACACTGCCCAAGCAGCCTCTTGGTGTCGCGTCGCGACATGCGGCTCTCGACATCGATGGTCTTCTTCTTGCGCATCGACTTGATGCCTTTGAAGTCGAGGTCTTTCGGCACCAGGTAGGGGTTGTGGTCATAGTCCGTGAGGCCGTGGCCGGCGTAGTAGATGATGAACTGGCAGTCGCCTTTCTGCGATGCCGCGATGTTCTTGAGCCAGGCCACCCCCTCTTTCTTGATGTCCTGCATCGTGGCATCCTCGACAATCTTCACCTGCCGCCCGGGGATGCCGAGCGTGCGGATGCAGTATTGCTGCATCATCTCGCCGTCGTTATAGGCGTATGGCACGTCGGGCATGGGTCGTGGATAACGTTCGTTGGCGATGATGAGGACGTATGTCTTCGTGTTCTGCCCTTCGTCAATCTTGGGGATGTTGTAGTCGATATATTCGTCGTTGATGAGGCGTTCATTCATCTCGACAATCTCCTCGTCGAAGGCGGCATGGACCACAATCTCAATGCCTACATTGCGGTACATCGAACCCTCCTCGCTGTAGCTGCGTGTTTCGTAGCTGTAGTTGTTTTCGGTGACTTTCAGACCTTTGGTGTTCTTCTCCAGATTGTTTTTCAGGCCTTGCGCTCTCACGAATGCCAGCTGGGCATTGGTGTTGATGCCGCTCTCGCCCGATACCGAGATACGCACCGACTCGCCGTTGTAGCGTGCCGCCATGTAGCGGAACTCGCCGTATTCGCCGCCGTAGTCGAGGTGGGTGACCTCGGTGATGTCGGTCGAGGCCTTCAGTTTGATGTCGGTCTTCTTGCCTTGCTTGAAATAGGTGGGGGCCACTTCGTCAACCATCATGCGCGTCAGCTCGCAGATGGCCATGCTGGCGTTCGACTGCTCGCACAGGTATGCTCCTGTGGGGTAGTTGTCGGTGAGGCTCTCGAAATGTCGGCAGGTGTATTCGATTGAGAATTTGTAGTTCAGCTCGGCATGGCCGTCGCTGTTAACTCCACTCACCAGGTCGGCCTTGATGGCTAGCTTCGACTCGTCGTAGAGCTTGCGGTCGTTGGGGAGCGCCAGCAGGTAGCGTTCGGCTTTCTGCCGCATGGTGGCCTCCTTGTTTTCGACATTTTTCTGCAGCTGCTTGAGGATGATTTCGCGGTATTCGCCGTTCAGGATGTTCTCCGTTATCTGCGCTTTTGCCGCTGTCGAGCATATAAGCATCGCGGCCAAAAGCACTATTCTCTGTATAGAATGTTGAAAATGTAATATTTGCATCATAAGCTCACTTTTTGGTACCAGATGCAAATATACACAAAAAAACAATTTGGACTTATTTTTTTGTGATGCCGAAGCTGAACTTGCGTTGCAGACGCTCGCGGAACCTGTAGAGCATCAGGAAGTAGAGGGCTATCAGGACTATCGGCACCAACGCGGCGATGGCCTCGGAGCGGATGTAGACCGACAGCAGCACGACGGCGCCGATGATTATTAACGCCGGCAGGAAGTAGGCCAACAGCACGGCCAGCAGCCCCAGCCCCTCGTTGACGCTCACCGTCACCGCCTCGCCCTCATGGTACTCCTTCCAGTCCGCGGTCGACACCTCCACGACTTTGTCGGCCTTGTCCACAAAGCTGCATTTCTCATGCGCCTTGCAGCTGCTGCATGCCGAGACTACATGCATCTCTACGCGTACCGTGCCTGCGGCGCTGGCTATCACTGTCCCGTCGTGTGTGGCTATCTGGCTCATCTCTTGAAGTTGAAAACAAACTCTTTAGGGTAACTTTGACAGTTTTTGACGCACTCCCCCTGACTGTTGATTTTGTAGGTGACGTTGTTGAACACCACCTCGGCACGACCCCATGTGAAGTAGGATGCCATCGAGTAGACAAAGGGACTCACCTCGTTGCCCTCCTTGTCGATGAAGCCCCACAGGCCGCCTTTTTGCACAGGTATGAGACCCTCGGTGCAGTGCTGCGCCGACTCGTAGACGATGGGTATCACTATCTCCCCGCGCTTGTTGGCGAAGCCGTATTTCCCGTCCTTCTCGACCATGGCCAGGTTCTCGCTGTAGATGTATTCCATCGACCGCCAGCCGCTGTTGTCGTATTCTATGGGCAGCACGGTCTTGCCTTTGCGGTTGATGATGCCGTATTTGCCGCCACGCTTGACCATCGAGTAGCCATCCATGAAGCCGCTCAACTCCTCGTAGAGACCGTAGCGTTCGCGCCCCTTGCGGTCGAGGAAGGTGTAGTGGCCTCCTATGCGGGCAATGAAGAACCCCTCGGAATAATAGGTTATCTCGTTGTATTTGAATGGTGTGAGCTGCTTCATGCCCTTGTCGAACATCGCGGCCAGCTCTGTCTCGGCATCGAAGGCGAAGCAGCGTCCGTCGGTCATGCCCAGCATGCCGATGTATTTGCAGGGTATCACCTCCTTGCCGCTGCGGTCAATCATGCCGAAGCGGTCGTAGTTCTTCACGACGGCGTAGCCTTCGCTGAATGTCCAGGCATATTCGAACCGGGCCGGGATGACATGCCTGTTCTCCCTGTCGATGAAGCCGTAAAGCACCTTCAGGCTGTCGCTGTCGTCATTGACCACGGCGAGCCCCTCGCAGAAGTCTGACACCGTGCGGTATTGCGGCTTGATGACCTCATGGCCGGTGGTGTCGTAGAATCCCCACAGGCTGCCTTCCCTCACTCGCATCATGCCCTCGCTGGGCAGGGTGGCTTCGTCGTATTTCGACGGCACCACTTCGCGTCCCGCACGGTTGATGATGCCGCACTTCATGTCGTCGCCATAGACGACGCAGAACCCGTTCTTGAACTGTCCCACATATTTGTATGTGGGCTCGACGAAGACCGTGCCGTCCTCGCGCTTGAAGCCGAAGTGGCCGTCGCGTTCGATGGTCTGTATGCCGTCGACGAAGACTAGCTCGCAGCCGCATTCCTCGTCGTCGACTACAGTCACTTTCTCCTTGTCCTGGGCTCTGAGCCCCGATGCGAATGCCAGCAGCACGATGAGGCTGGCTAATGATCTTTTGATGTCTCTCTGCATTGTCATATCCTTTCGGCGCCGCCGTCAATCCATCCGTTTTTGCCGTCGGCTATTTCGATTTGCCACCAGTTGTCCTGGATGTCCCCGATGGTGACTTTCGTGCCTTCGTGGAGCACGAACTTGTCGACGCTCTTCGCGTCGGGCGACCCCTTGACCACCACAAGCGGCGACATGATGATGGCTTCGTTGTCTTTAGTCGCGTTATGGACTGAAATTGCTGCGTTGAGCGTCGACAAAAGTGTTATGGCCAGGAGTGCGATGCCGACGATGAATATGGTTTTGCGTATCCTGTATTCCTTGGCAATCAGGAATATGCTGACCGATGCGAAACATAGCAACGCCAATGTGAGGGTCAGCGTGAGCCAGCCTCGCAGTGGCATGGCGTTGGCCACAGCCGTAGCCCATTCCTTGAGGAAGAGGCCGGGCAGCTGCTCGATGTTGTCGGTGGTGTGGCTGCGTGCCAGGGCCAGGTTGTCCTTGACGACCTTCTTGCCCGGAGCCATGCGCAGGGCGCGCTCGTAGTTGAGGATGGACGGCCCGATGTTGTCGAGGCGGTAGTGGGTGTTGCCGAGGTTGTAGCGCAGCTCCCAGCTGTCGTAGCCGTCGGCGACGATAGCGTCGTAGAGCTCGGCGGCTTGTTCATAGTCGCCGTTCTCGTAGGCTTTGTTGGCCTGCTGGAAGCGTGTTTTCTGTTCGTCGGGGGTCGCCGATGCGGCGATGGCGAAGAGGAGGAACGCCAGTATGGGGAGAAGTTTTTTCATCGTTTGATACGGATTGCTGCTATGTTGGTGATGGTGGCCATGGCCTCGTTGAATATCTGTAGTTTCTTTGAACTGCTGTCGCCAGGGGCGAAGCGTGCGAAGTCGACGTCGTGCAGCGTGTCGAGGATTTGTTGCTGCAGGGCCTCGTCGACGCTCTTGCCGGCGAGTTGCTGGCGTATGGTGTCGGAGCTAAGCGATGCCAGCGGTATGTTGAACTTGTCGGCGATGCCGCCCCAAAGGGCCTTGTAAATCTCTTCGTAGAAGAGTTCATCGTTGCCGCTGTCGAGCTGCTTTTCGGCGTTGCGTAGACGTTTCTTGGCTAGTTTGTTGGCACGTTGCAGCCTCATGCTGGCCTCGTCGCCGGCGATGTGCTGCTGATGCCGTGCGTAGAGTACTGCGGCTGCCGATGCCACGGCTGCCAGTAGCAGGACGAGCCAGAATGCCGCCGGCACGTGACCGGACTGACCGGCTTTGTGCAGCTTGGCGTCTTTCATGATGTGGTGGATGTCGCTGTTCAGCTCGGTGACGTCGCTCTTCGAGGCTACGTTGTTGAGGGGCTTTGACACCTTGATGTGCACTCTGTTGCACTGCTTGGTGACATAGTGGCCTGCCGAGGGGTCGAAGTAGGTGTAGTCGAATGCCGGCATGTCGTATTCGCCTTGGGTCTGTGGGGTCACTACCCATTCGAATGTGCGGCTGCCGCTGAGACCGTTGTCGCCCATGTTGATGTTGTCGATGACGCGCGGCTCGTAGGTCTCCATGCCTTTGGGGAAGTCGATGACGGGGGCTTCGAGGAGGCTCAGGTTGCCGCGTCCGCTGATGGTGACACTATAGGTGAAGGCTTCGTTGGCGTGCAGCTCCTTGAGGTCGCTCTTGGCACTGACATTGAAGTTGCCTACGCCTCCGGCAAAGCTTTCGGGGGCTTCGGGAAGGGGCTTTACGTTGACGCTTATCGAGTTGCTGGTCAGCGACTTCACGACGGCTTGCTGCTGCGGTATGCTGAAGAAGGGGTCGTCGATGAAGAAGTCGAGGATGGTGCCTGTGCGTTGCCGTTGGGAGCGGGTCTGCACGATGGCCACCACGTCGGTTTTCAGCGGCGCTATGGTCAGCTTGCCGTTTTCCTGCGGGTAGAGGGCTCCGCGGCGAATCTCCGCCACCTGGTACTGGCGGCCGTTGAGCGTCTCGCTGTATTGTTTCACCTGCGTCATGTTCTCGCTCAGGTCTTCGCTCCAGAAGCCCTTGTTGCGGGGCAGCTTGTCAATCTGGAACTGTGTGAGTGGCACCTGGGTGTAGATCTTGTACACGATGATGGCCTCCTCGCCTTGGTAGAGGTTGCTTTTGTTGATGGAGGCGCGTGCGAAGAGGGTGTTGCCGTCGATGGTCTTTGCCGGCTCCTGCTGTTGTTGCTGTTGCTGCTGCCGTTGCTGGCTTCGTGGTTGGCCCCATCCGCCGCGTTGGCTGTTGGCACTCTGTGGCGATTCTTTCTCGATGGTGATGCTGAAGGGGCGGCTGCTGACAGTCTTGCCGTCGACTGTGCAGCTGGCGGCGCCGACGTTGGCTGTGCCCTCATGGTCGGCGGCGACGACGATGGTGAAGGTGTTGGAGACCGACTGCGACATCTTGCCGTTGATGAAGGTCGTCGAGCTGCTGAAGCCTGTGCTGGGTCCGCTCATGAGGGTGAGTCCCTTGAGCGTCGGCATCTTGAAATTGCTGGCTCGGGCGTTGACGTCGAAGGTGATTTGGAACGGCTGTCCTGCCGGCACCGAGGTGCGGCAGCGGACGTTCATCACCGCATCTTGTGCTGCTGCATAGCTATATGCAGCTACCATTGCACATAATAGGAATGTTACTTTTATTATTCTCATTTTCAACTTCCAATTGTTTCACTATTCACTAATCACTATTCACTATTCACTAATCA
>JAFSKP010000077.1 GCA_017448905.1 Bacteroidales bacterium
ACGAGCGAGCTCGTATGCCGAGGCGAGAAAACGTTCGGTTTTGTAGTGCCGGAGTTTGGTGCGTCGGAAAAAATATACGCAACCGTGAGGGGCGCGGTCGGACATTGTCACTGGTTCATCATGCCGGATTCGGCGACGAAGTCGAGGAGGGCGTTCGAGATGGCCACGTTGTCCTTCTTGGGATAGCGGATCTGGGTGAAGATTTCGGCGAGGTTGCGGGTCTTGTTCTGACGCACCATCTCCTGGTTGAAGGGGAACTCCTCTCGGATGCGGTGGACGCGTTCGATGTCGTCGTCGCTGTAGTCGTGGTATTTCTCTTGATGCACCACGCCTTCCAGCGGAAGTCGTTCGCTCTGCTGAGGCTGCTCGTCGGGGTAGCCCATGGCTATGGTGATGACGGGGACAACGCCTCGGGGCAGACCGAGTTCGTCGGCGATGGCCTTGGTGTTGTACATCACGGTTCCCAGGTAGCAGATGCCGAGGCCTTCCTCTTCGGCGGCGACGCAGATGTTCTGCGCCGCGAGCGAGGCGTCGACGGTGCCCGACATGAGCCAGAGGAAGTTGTCGTATGGCTCGTCGCAGCCGCGGAGGCGGCACCAGTGGTGGTAGCGGTTGACGTCGACGCAGAGGGTCAGGAAGGCCGCTGCGCTGCTGCACTGTCCGAAGTGGAGCTTCGACAGTGAGGCGACGTTGTCGGGCTGCTGAGTGAGGATAATGCTGTAAATCTGCATGTTGCCAGTGTTGGAGGCTCGCATGCCGCACTGGAGGATGCGCTCCATCTTGTCGCTCTCGATGGGGCGGGATTGGAAGCGGCGGATGCTGCGGTGGCTGTTTATAAGATCGTTGGTTGTCATATTGAAAAGGTGATTCTCTATTTTGATTTGTTGTCTATATGTAGCACGATGTATTCCGAGCGGCTGCCTATGCGGATCTTGGGCCCCCAGATGCCTAGGCCTGAGCTGACGTAATATCGCGTTTCGCCTCGATGATGGCTACCCCACGCTTTCTCGTACAGCGCATCCGTCACCCACGACAGGGGCCACACCTGTCCGCGGTGAGTGTGGCCGCTGAACTGGAAGTCGATAGCGGCTCTTTCGGCCTCTTCGAGGTGGTAGGGCTGGTGGTCGAGCAAGACGGTGAAATGGCTGTCGGAGACGGAGTGCTTGTCTTTCAGCTGTTGCACGGTGAGACGGCGGGCATTGGTGCGGTCGTCGCGGCCGATGATGTCCAGGCCTCTGAAATGTGCCACAGAGTCTTGCAGCAGCAGTATGCCGGCATCACGGAAGAAACACTTGGCTTGCTCCGTGTGGCTGTAGTACTCGTGGTTGCCGAGGATGGCCCATACGGGGGCCTCGATGCGACGGAACTCCTCTGCATAGTTGCCCTCCACCACGGGACGCAGACTCATGTCGATGATGTCGCCTCCGAAAAGCACCAGGTCGGGGTGCTCTGCGTTGATGAGGTCCACCCAGCGGGCCAGCTCGGCCTTTCGGTTGTGGTAGCCGACGTGCAGGTCGCTGGCCATCACGACTGTCAACGGCTTGTCCAACGGCTTGTCGGTGACAATGGTCATCTCCTCACGGTACTTGTGGTGATAGTGGAAGACTCCTGCCGTCATGACTGCCGCCACGATGCCAACGGAGGTGACAAGACCTGCCGCACTGTCTTTCAGAAATGTTTTTGGCACGATATGGCACACGGAGGCAATATCGGCCACGACAAACAGCAGCAGAAGGTAGAGGAAGGCTATCAACCATGTGTTGCCCACCTCGTAAACCACTGTGGAAACACTGACGGGCAGACGCTCCATGAGGGCAAAACCCACGAAAAACGTTGCAGCCCACAGTGCGAAAGCAGCCACGGCCACCCACTTCCACAATCCTGGTGCAATCCTCCAAAGGTGCCAGCCGACGTAACCCATCAAGACCAGCACAATGGCCATTATCGCTATGAAACCGCCAGTACGCATGATGACTAACTATTTATTGTTCTTGATTCTGTTTTTTCTTGGTTGTTGACGAAATCGATTAGGGCATACCATGGAATTGCCGATACGGTTTTGTCCGTCAGTGAGCGTAATGATGTTCTTTCCATTGTGTTATGCACTTATTGCTGTCGCTGGACAGCGATGCAAAGTTACAAAAAAATGTTGTATGGAGCGTAGACGCATGAAAGCGTGTCCCACAATCTTGTTTTCTCACCAAATGTTTCAAAAAAAAAACGTTCGATTAGGGATGTTTCCATGTCGCAAGGAACGAAACGGAATCTGCAATTGCCTATAACAAAGCGATGTATTGTGGCTGTTGCTATGTCCTGCCTTTTTTTTTACGCCATTAACGAAAAAAATAGTATTTTTGCACTCCATTATCGAATCTGGCATTCATGCTACTTTCATCGTAATATAGGCGTATCCCGAAAAGCCTGTAACAGAGTAGGGGCAAACGAAAACTCCTTTTCGACTATGATTACCGAAGTTTTCAAAGTGAAGGACACCAAGGTCGACGAGTACAGCTGCTGCGACCATTGCGGTGGTTGCCGTTGCAACAACTAATCCTTGTGTCCGGAGGGAGTCTCCTCGTATGGCGGGGAGTCTCCCTTATTATTTTGTTTGAATGCTTGAATGCTTGATTGTTTGAGTGTTTGATTATACAAGTAAGCAAAGTTAAAAAAATAAGTTGTGACAATAATCATAGTTATTTTGCTGATAATAAGCGATAGAAACACTTTAAACTGTAAACATTAATCTTAAAACTTTACTAATTTCACTTTTTCACTATTCACTATTCACCATTCACCATTCACTAATCACTAATCACTAATCACTAATCACTAATCACTAATCACTAATCACTAATCACTAATCACTGTTTTGCGATACGACAACCTTCTCAAGAACGATATTTTCCCGATAGCTGTGGGCGACGAGTTCGGAATGGCTCCCGAGCGCGTCAACATACTCTATTCCCCTTTCACAGACCGTGCCCTCCTCGTCACCGACGACTACCTTCCGAAGATAGAGCGTCAGGTGGCGTCGCCGTCGCCCGACTGCCCCAGAGACGTAGCCGACACGGTGTCAGCCCTTACCGACTATGGGAACCGCTTCAAGACGGCCCGCATGAACACCGACCCCTTGCGCTATAACCGCCTCACTATCCTGCCCAACAACGTGTGCAATTTCCATTGCAGCTACTGCTATTCGGCGCATGGACGTAACGGGAAAGTCATAGACCCTGATGTGCTCAAGGCTGCACTCGACCACTTCATCGACAGCAGCCGGATAGAGCCCGCCAACAAGCTTGCTATAGCCATACTCGGCGGCGGCGAGCCAATGGTGTCGTGGGACATCACACGCCATATCATCGAGTATGTGCACCAACGCTCGTCCGACATGGGCTTCGCCGGCATGGAGATAACGCTGGTGACGAACGGCTCCATCATGACTGACGAAATGATTGATGTTTTGAAGCGATACCATGTCATCATGTCTGTATCGTTCGAAATCCTCGAGGAAATCCAGGATCTGCAGCGCGGCCATTACAAAGAGGTCAGCCAGAACATAGACCGTCTCATCGCCGCCGGCATACGTCCGCAGCTCCGCTCCTGCATAACGCTCGACAATATCCACCTTATGAAGCGTATGGTGGAGGAAGTCCTGACCCGCTTCCCCGGCACACGCGAGGTGATGATGGAATATGTCACCGACCCCGAGCGCCTCACCGACTCCATGCAGGTACGCGACTTCTACCGCCGCTACCTCGACAACTTCCTTGAGGCATACGACTATGCCGACGAGCATGGCCTCTTCCTCGACTGCTCGGCGCGCCGCAACTACGAGCTGCTCGTCCGCCGCTTCTGCCCGGGCGACAACACCCTCACTCCCGACGGCAAGATAAGCATCTGCAGCCGCATCAGCTCGCCCAAGGACCCCGGCTACGAGGCAAGCATCTACGGCAGCGTCGATGCCGACGGAACCGTGACAATCGACAACCCGAAATTCGAGCATCTTATAGGTCTGGATGTCGACTACTATCCACAGTGTCTCGACTGCTTCGCAAAATGGCACTGCGGCGGTGGCTGCATGATTCACAAACACACCTACAGCCAGGAAATCCGCGACGAAATCTGCATCTTCACCCGCAATTTCACCAAACGGATGCTGCTCAGGCAACTTGACAAGGAATACCGCCAGAATCACGGCCTCTCGCTTCGCGAGCTTATCGAAACAAACCTGACCCGATGAACGACAGCACCGCCCTACTCAAGCGTCAGCTCTTCCCTGTGCGGCTGGCCGACTATCTGCCGGATGCTGCGGAGAAGGCTTGTCTCCTCTATGCACCGTTGAGCCACGATTTTGTGCTCTTGGACACTGACGAACTGGAAGCACTTGCCGACGGGCTGGCAGAATGCGACAGCGGCACCGGTGCCTCGCGTCCTGAACATGACCGGCTCCTGTCGTGGTGTCTGACGCACTCCTCGGATGCACTCCCCAAGGCGAACTATGCCATGTCGCCCAGCCAGGTGAGGTCCCTCACCATACTGCCCAACAATATATGCAATTTCAGCTGCTCCTACTGCTATGCCGCCAAAGGGCATGGCAGCGATGAACTCGACGAGGAGACGATTCGCGCGGCTCTTGACTGGTTCGTCAATCCCGGCCGCACCACGGAACGCGACCTGTACATATCGTTCGGTGGCGGCGGTGAGCCGCTGCTGTCGTGGCCTCGTGTCCGTTTCGCTCTGCGCCACAGCCGTGAGCTGGCACTCCGCGGCGGCTTCCGCCTGCATTATTCCTATGCCTCCAACGGTTCGGTAATCGACAACGAGATAGTCAGCGCCATCAAGGAGTTTGCGATAAAGGTCAACATCTCGTTCGACATCCTGGAGGATGTCCAGGACCGGCAACGGGGCAGTTATCGCCTCGTGGCAAAAACTCTCGACACCCTCCTCCTGAACGCTATCTTCCCAACCGTGAACTCGGTCATCACCCCACTCAATGTCCACCGCCAATGCGAGATGGTTGAGCATGTGCATGCCCGTTTCCCCGGACTGCGGAGGCTCAGCTTCGACCATGTCGAAGGCTATCCTTTCAGCACGGTGGACGGGCTTCGGAATTTCTATGACGACTACACGGAGAACTTCTATTCGGCCCGTTCGGCCGGCGTCTCCTGTGGCATCGATGTCAGCAGCATCAAGCATCACAATGTGAGCCTGCTCAAACAGCGTGCATGTGCCGGAGGCTTCGATCTCTGCCCCGACGGAAGTGTGAGCGTCTGTTTCCTGGTATCATCTCCGCGCGAAGCCCTGTTCGATAGGTTTGTATATGGTAGCGTCCATGACGGCAGGGTGTCGTACGACGAAAGTAAGTTCCTCGACATCGTTGGCCGTAGCACCCACTCGCGACCGCAGTGTGCCCACTGTTTCGCTCGTTGGCATTGCGGAGGTGGTTGTCTGTACAATACCTCTTCCAAAAGCCAGGAGGAAATCGACGCGATGTGCCATTTCATTCGTAAGTTCACCCTCCGCGCCTTGCTTGAAGGAGTAAAAAACTGATCGCCAATGGATATTCCAAACCTCAACGAAAGAAATATTCAGGCATTCGATGTGAGTCGTGTGCGGCCAGATGTGGCGGCAGGAACACGCTATCTGGTATATGCCCCCCTTTCGGGCAGCTTTTTCGTGGCCGACTCCGACGGCCTTGCAGCCCTCGAGGCCTCTGCTGCCGATCCACGGTCGGCCACCGGCGAAATGGCTTCATTGTTGGAGCGGATTGGCGACCGCACACTGTACGACGAGTTGCTTGCCGACGAGAACCCTGTCGTCGTCAAAAACCCTTCGCACTATACTCGCCTGTCGCTGCTTCCCACGCTGCGGTGCAACTTCCACTGCTCCTACTGCTATTCGGCAAAGGGACGTGCCAGCACTGAAATCGACAGTGCCAGGCTCGACACGATGGTCGACTGGTTTATGGACGACCGACGCACGGAATGCAGGGAACGGACAATATTCATCTCGGGCGGTGGCGAACCTCTCATGTCGTGGCAGAGCGTCCGTCGCGCTGTGGAACGTAGCCGGAAACTTGAGAAGGAGAACCGATTGAACCTTACAGTATTGCTGATGACTAACGGCTCGCTTCTGACAGCCTCTATCTGTGATTTCCTGAAAGCTAACGGCGTGGAAGTGGGACTCTCGTTCGATATTCTGCCACAGGTGCAGAACCTTCAGCGTGGCCATTATCAGCAGGTTGTCGACAACCTGAGGATGATGGTTTCACGAGGACTGGAACCTACGGTCAGTTCTGTCATCACCCCTGCCAACATCGGCCTTATGATGGAAATGGCTGTGACTATGCATCGCGACTTCCCTGACCTGCGCCATCTGAATTTCGACCCCGCCATGGGTATGGAACTCTACGCCGACGCTATCGAGCTCGACTCTTTTTATGACAAATTCATTGTCAACTTCTTTGAAACCAAACGTTTTTGCGCCCAACATGGCATGACGATGGACTGCAATGCGCTGCGTCATGCCATGAAACTGTTTCCGCGCTACTGCCAGGGAAAACTATGCCTCGTCCCAAACGGCGATATCTCGGTTTGCCACTCCGTTTCCTCTCCTCGCGAGACAGGCTATGACGATTTCGTATATGGCAGGGTAGGGGATGGCAGGGTGGTTTTCGACGAGCCGAAATTCCTCTCGCTGATAGGTTCACAGGACTCCCTGCCCCTTGAGTGCCGCCGATGCATAGCCCGATGGCATTGTGGCGGTGGATGCCTTATGTACCGACGGGCCTACGATGCAGGACATCTTGCCGCCGTCTGCCGCTACACTCAGAATATGACCGCCACGATACTTCTAAAACGTATGGGAGATGCAGTTTGATAACCTATATTCCAACGAGATATATCCAATAGCTGTCGACGATGGCTATCTGGTTTATGCGCCGCTGTCGAACCTTTTCATGCACATGAAGACCGGGGACGTGGAACGTCTGGAGAGGTTCTTGTCCGGTGTTGAAACCGTGGATGCCGAATGCGAAGAACTGCTTGCAACCATACGCTCCCAGCGCACCGTGCACCGCGATACCAGACGTATCGATTCCATCTCGCAAATTCACAAACTCTCCATACTCCCCACGCTCCGTTGCAACTTCAGCTGTACTTACTGCTATTCCGCCTTGGGGCGACAGGACGCTACCCTCAAAGAAGAGCATGCCATGGCTGTTATCGACTGGTTTGTCAGCAGGGAGAGAACAGGGCTGGACAGCTTGTGGCTCGCCATACTCGGTGGTGGCGAGCCGCTGCTTGTACCGGCTCTTACAAGCAGCATTATCCACCACGCCTACGGAAGGGCAGAGGAGCAGGGATTTGACCTCGGAATGGGCTTGACGACCAACGGCTCCATATATGATGCCGGACTTTCGCAGACTCTTGTCGCCAGGCATGTCAATCTCGGCGTATCGTTCGAAGTGCTGAAGGATGTGCAGGACAGCCAGCGACGCCACTACGACCGCGTGGTGCCAGTCGTGCGGCAGTATATGGACGACGGGGTGGACATCACCGTCAAGTCGATTGTCACCCCCGGCAATGTGTGCCGCCTTGTCGAGATGGTCGAAGAGTTGCACCGTCTCTTCCCCGGGGTCAAGAAGTACAAGCTTCAGATTGTCGAAGACACTTCGATTTTCGGTGATACTGATACCATGCGTCGTTTTTACGACGACTTCACAAACCATTTTTTCGCCGCACACCAACGGGGTATTGAATTTGGAATGGATGTCTACGTCTTGGCTTTCAAATATGTTGATATGCTTTTGGAACACTATTGCGGGGGCGAGGTGTGCCTGAACCCTGGCGGAACGTTCACCATCTGCCATCGTTTTTCATCGCCCAAAGAAAAACAGTATGCCGGATTTGTATACGGCTCTGTCGGCGATGACGGCGTCGTGACAATAGATAAAGAGCGTTTTGCCAGTCTCGTCGCTCACGACATCGGTCATTACCCCCGTTGCCGTACATGTTTCGCCAAATGGCACTGCGGCGGCGGCTGTCTGGCACAGGCTTCCATCTACGACGAGGAACATCTGCGCATTATCTGCGACTGGACGCGTAGCTTCACAAAGGAAATACTCCTTCGCCGCTATAGGACGGTAACGCATTAGCATATTCAAGCAATCAAACAATCAAACATTTCCACGGGCGTCCAAAGCTCCACTGGAGCTTCAGATCCTGCCCGAACTCCACAATCAAACAATCAAACATTGATAGAATACTCTTTTTCGAAAACCGTTCACAATGAGCATCCTTTCGATGAGGTTACCGACTTCCTGTTGAAGGTGCCTTGTCAAGGGAAGGCCGACACGATAGACTATATCTATCGGCTCTATCGTTTTGGCGCCGACCTTTACATCACGGACATTTTCCCTAAGATGTACTATGGCGACAGCCGCTGTTTCAAGCGCTTCACGAGCCATGAAGGCTACAACGTCAATATGAGAAGCTTGGCAGTCAGCTGTCTGCGCATTTTCGTCAACGAGATTATCTCTGCGAATCACGATGCCGTCATGGTCGTCAGCGGAAGCTATGCCGACGGCGAGGACGAGGATGGCCCTTCGCGCAAATTGAAACTCTACTGGTACTGTTTCAAGCCACTCCTCGGCGAACTGAACCTTCGCATGGTCGACGTGAGCGGGCACAACGCTTTCATGCTTCTGCGTGGCGACAGCGGCGTCAGTGACGACCTGCTTATGAGACAATATCTTGCATTCAAGTCGAGAGGCATTGTTACGTGTGACCGTGAGTTGGAGGATAATGTCTTTGTTGTCCCGACCCGCGACGTGGAGTGGCCCTATCTTGTATATGCCCCGTTGGCAGGACGTTACCTCTTCGCCGACAGCGAGGGACTTTCATCCATCGACACAATCAAGCAAGCACTCAAGCACTCAAGCACTCAAGCATTCAAGCAATCCGGCATTCACCATATCCGTCGCGCCGAAGAGCTGCAGAAAATGGCCATCTTGCCCAACCACACATGCAATTTCAGTTGCAGCTACTGCTATTCGGCAAAAGGCCGCTCGGGCACGGTGCTGGAGCGCGAGACCCTCGACCGTGCCCTCGAATGGTTTGTCAATTCCCGACGGCTTGCCCAGCGTAGTCTCAGCATCTCGTTCATCGGCGGCGGCGAGCCATTGCTTTCATGGCCTCTTGTGGAACATGGAATTGAGTATGCCGATTCCTTGTCAAAACAACATGGAATGCAACTCTCCATGTCGCTGATTACCAATGGGTCGATTATGAACGAGCATATTGCAGAATGTCTGAAACGCTTTGATGTCCTTCCTGACGTGTCATTTGATATCCTTGAAGAAGCCCAGAACAAGAACAGAAAACATTATGACTTGGTCTGCAGAAATATAGACATTCTTTGCGATGCCGGCATTCCACCGTCGATCAATGCCACTGTCACCCCCGACACGGTTGAGCATCTTGAGGATATGGTCGTATTTATGGCTCGTCGTTTTCCACTGGTCGACAGTATGGTGTTTGAGCCTGTCGTCTCGACCGAGCTGTTCCCGTCGGCTGACGACCTGCGCCGCTTCTACGAGCTCTATCTCGACCACTTCTTCGCAGCAAAAACTGTCGCCGGGAACGTCGGGAAATACCTTAACTGCCGCATCTACAAGAATATCGACTCCGTGCTGGATCGTGGATGCCCAAGCAAGTTTGCTCTCACTCCACAGGGCGACATCTCGATATGCTACTGCACTTCGTCGCCCAACGAACGTATGTTCTCAAAGCGTGTCTACGGACGTGTCACCGGCGAAGGCGTGGAGATCGACAATGAACGTTTCCTGTCTGTGCATGAGACAGATGTACACTCTTTCGAGAAATGCCGTCACTGTTTCGCCAAATGGCACTGCGGTGGTGGCTGCATGTGTCCCAACGACAGCTACGACGAGCCGCACCTCGACGAGGTGTGCCGTTTCACGCGCCAGCTTGTCATCCGTACCCTCATCGAACGTGCCAGAAAACAATTGTCCAAGTTGAGAGTTGAGAGTCGAAAGTTGAGATAACGCCAAGCAATCAATCAAGCAATCAAGCATTCAAGCAATCAAACAATCAAG
>JAFSKP010000078.1 GCA_017448905.1 Bacteroidales bacterium
ATCAATCAAACAATCAAACAATCAAAATCCCATTCCGAACTTGTGCCAATATTTGGCTTCCAGCTGACGCCAGCTATATGAAGTGGCATCATATATCTTATAAGTATAGTCATTCAGCAGGTTGGCAATCTGAGCTTTGGGACTGTAGTCCTCGCTCTCTTTCTGTTTCTCGAGCTTCACGCTACGCTCGAGGTCGGCGAGGCCTTTGAAAGCTTTCTGCTCATGGTCCAGCACCTGGCGCATCATCTCCTCGCGTGTGCTCTGCCATGCCACGGTGGCAAGCTTGTTGGCCTTGCGGTACTGCCAGAGGATGGCATCCTCGTTGTACTTCTTCTGGCCACAGACATCGAAAGCCCTTGGCAGACGGCTGGTGCCGCAGAAGATAGGAATACGAGGACTCTGTCCCGGATTATCGACCGACACCCAGCAGATGCCGCCCACCTCGTCGGGCAGCCAGTCGCGGAGCTGAGCAACAAAACTGTATGAACACCACGCCACGCTGACCGTGCGGCGGAAGGTGACGGTGCCGGGTTTCAACAGGTTGAGCGTGCGCTGCATGTTGCCACCCATCCAAGGGTTGGCCAAGGGACTGATGACGGTGTCGTTAACCATGCTGCCATCCTTCTGCTTGCGGCTGACGACAGTCTTGATGTTGCGGCACATGTCGAGGTCAGTACCCTCGTAGGTGGAACGGAGCAGCTGCATGACATCGGTGACGTCGACAGGCTGTTCCGGCTTGACGGAGAATGGCATCTCGTCCATGTCCATCGAAAGGCCTAACGAGGGAGCCAGCGAGCTGAGGATGAAGAAGTCGCGCTCGCGGTAATTCTTTCCGTTTGCATACGAGGCATTGAAGGCCTTCCAAAAGATGAAGTCGCCCTTGCCATCCCACAGTCCATACTTCCTGGCTACCTTCTCAATATTGTCCGAGCAGACAAAGTACTCGCTGTTGTCGCGCTGGAGTTTGCCGATATGGGGGATATTGCAGCTGACGGCCACATGGTCGTCGGGGATGCGCTGTGCGGCCCAGATGCCGCCGATCTTGTCGCGGCCCTCACCCAGTATTTCCATCTGCCACACCTCCTTGCGGTCGGCGATGGTGATGCACTCTCCGCCGTCGCCATAGCCGTACTCTTTAATGAGACGCCCGATGAGACGTATGGCATCACGTGCGTTGTCGCATCGCATAAGGGCCACGCGTTCCAGCTCTTCAATCATGAACATTCCGTTGGGGTTACGTAACGTGTCTGGACCACCGAAGGTAGTCTCGCCTATCGCCAGCTGTTTCTCGTTAAGGCAGGGATATGCCGTATTGAGGTAAGCGTAGGAGTGCGCCACCTGCGGTATGGTGCCGGCTACAGTGACGCCCGTCGTGTCGTCGCGGAACATGGTGTGCATCGTACCCTTACGCACAATATGGAGGGAACCGGCCTTATAGTCGCGTGCAGGCTCCATGGTCATCCACGTGCGGTAGCGTCCGTCGCAGGTGTGCGAAGTGATGACAGAGCCGTCGGCCGAGGCTTTCTTGCCAACCATGATTGACGTGCATGCCTGCCCGTCGACAAGCTGCGAATTGTAGTTTTCCTCCTGTGCGGCGACAAAAACGATGCCCAGACAGAGGACAAAGGAAAGAATTGTACGTTTCATATCGTGAGTGATTAGTGATTAGTGATTAGTGATTAGTGACCAGTGACCAGTGACCAGTGACCAGTGACCAGTGACCAGTGACCAGTGAAACGAAAGCAAGAAAAATAAACCGATCAAGCATTCAACCATTCAAGCATTCAACCATTCAAGCATTCAACCATTCAAGCATTCAACCATTCAACCATTCAAGCATTCAAGCATTCAACCATTCAACCATTCAAGCATTCAGCCATTCAAGCATTCAAGCATTCAAAGATTTATCCCATTCATGATCGTCTCAAAGCTCTTCGCGCCAGCCTCGATGATGTCGTCGGGAAAGACGTAGTCAGGGCTGTGCAGACCCGGCTGGTTGCGTCCGCTGCCGAGGCCGAAGAAGACACCACGGAACTCCTTGAGGTATTCAGCGAAATCCTCCGACCATCGCATCGGGCTTGTGAGGATTTTCGTCCTGCACTTTGCGGCAAAAAGCAGGGCCATCCTGTCGGCAATGTCGGGAGAGTTTTCAACAGCCTTGAAAGGTTCCCTCATCTGTTTCTCCAACTTCAGCCCATAACGTTCGGAGAGCTCTATAGCTTTGGTGTCGGCGACTTTCATGAGTTCAATCATCCCCTGGCTGGTCGAAGAGCGCAGTGTGAACATCACCTCGCCCTCGCCGGCGGCAGTGCCGAAGGCTTCGTCGCCTATCTTACAGCATATCAGCGTAGAAAGCTTGAAGTTCTTGCTGTTGACCCGGTTTTGCTCTGCCATACACTCAATCATCTGCGCGATGGCCAAGTCGGGGTTGACTCCATTCTCTGGTGTCGAGGCGTGGGTCTGCCTCCCTATAAATCGATAGATGACGCCGCATGAGGCCGCCGCGAAGGTGCCACGCGACAGCACCACAGTGCCCTTGTCGTAGCCCGGCAGGTTGTGGAGGCCGAAGATGGCATCGACACCCAACCTCTGCAGTATGCCGATTTGCATAATCTTCTTTGCACCCTTGCCTGTCTCCTCCTCGGGTTGGAAGATAAGCACTATGTTGTTGCGACGATCATTGTCGGCATCTACCATCTGGGCGAAGCGCAGCAGGATGGCCGTATGCCCGTCGTGACCGCAACGGTGTCCCGATGGCAGTGCGTCGATGTCGGCGCGGAAAGCCAGCGTCTTGGCATCCTGGCGTGTTGACGGCCATACGGCCACGACTCCCCATCCACCGACGTGGATATAGAGTTCTTTGGGATGCAGTTTCTTCAGTTCTCCGACGATGAGGTCGTGGGCATACTCCTCGTCTCCCGACACGCCAGGGTGTCTGTGCAGGTCGGCGCGTATATTCCTATAGTATTCAGTCTTGTTCATTGTTTACAATTCTTTTGAAGTCTCTGCCACGCTCTTCGAAGTTTTTGTAGTGGTCGTAGCTGGAAGCCGCCGGCGAGAGCAGACAGATGCCGCCGGGGCGAGCATGCTCGGCAACAAAAGCCACAGCCTCCTCCATGCTGTAGTCGCTCCCGAAAAGGGTCATGTAGCTGCGGAGCAGGTGGGGACGGTGCTCGTCGACAAGTTCGAGGATGCGTTCTCCCGCCGAGCCGAGGAGGACTATACATTTTATCTGTTTCCCCAACGGGCTGGATTCAAGGTAGTCCACCAGGGGTGAATAGTCGATGCCGCGGTCCATGCCGCCCAAAATAAGAGCGTGTACCTCTTTCAGAGCCTCTATGGCTGCAATGGTGGTCTGCGGTATTGTCGATATCGAGTCGTTATAGTAGGTAATGCCACCCTTCGTGGCGACCTTCTCCAAACGGTGTTCCAGTCCTTTGAAGGTGGCAAGAGCCTCAAGGAACGGTGTGTAGAGAACACCGAGGAGTCCCGTAACCCAATGCACGGCATAGATGTTGGAGAGGTTGTGGTCGCCCGGCAGCGGGCAGCTGCACCCTCTGAGGAAGCTGTGCTTGGCTTCATCCAGCGAGTAGGCCTTGACGGTCTGTGTCAACTCAGGCTCGTGTGTTTCCACCATCTCCCGCAGGTCGTCGCTGTCGCTGCAATAGATGAAGTAGTCGTTGGGCGACTGGCGGAGGGCTATCTGCATCTTGGCAAGCTTGTAGTCGTCGTATGAGCGATAGTGGTCCAGATGCTCCTGGTAGAGGTTGAGCAGCACAGAGATATAGGGTGCCTGACGGATATTCTCCAGCTGATGGCACGAGAGCTCGGCGACGACGGTGGTGTCGGGGTCGAGCTGGGGTATGATGTCAAAAAGCGGTATGCCAATATTGCCGGCAAGCAGGAAGCGTCTGCGTTTGCCGCCAAGGCATTGCTGCAGGATGTGGTGCATCAGGGTCGCCGTGGTCGACTTGCCCTTGGTGCCGGTGATGCCTATGGTCTGGTCGCTATATGCACGCAGGAAGATGTCGGCTTGCGAACTGATGAGCGTAGGGTCGCAGAGCCCGTCGAAAAAGGATGTCGGGATGCCGGGCGACTTCAGGATCAGGTCGTATTTGCGGTTCGCAAGCGAGGCTTTGATTTCGTCGTTGTCTCTGGCGATGTCGAAGTTTTCGCCCCGAGGGAAAAGCCATCGCAGCAGCTTTTCGCTGCTCTTCCCTTCCCGTCCATATCCGGCAACGAGTATACGTTTGAACGCCAAGAGATTGAATAGCTCGTCATAACGATATGGCAGCGAGTATGACTCAGCGTCAGGAGAGAGACTTCGCAAAGCATCGGATATTGTGAGGAACTCGTCACCGGGAAGATTGTTTCTGAGGTTCATCCTGTCGAGACTGACTTCCACGGGACGAGGGTCGTAGCCCCGCAGCAACGAAGGCCGCTCACCGGGATACCAGCGTGCGATGGTCATGCTGAGGGCGCTGTTCACCTCGCTCACCGTGCCGACACATTCGAAAGGCTTTGTCGGTGCCGCACCGCGCAGCTGGTCAAACTCCATACGCAGGCTCTCGTCGTCGAGCATGTTCTTTCCGAAGATGGCATCGAGACGTTCCGGCTCGATGAACGGTGAAAGGATGATGTAGGCAAAAAGGCATTTGGCGCAGTGGCCGCACCAGATGTCCTCCTTGCTGCCGACATTGCAGCTGCGGAAGATGTCGTGGTATTGGCTGAAACGCGCAAAAAGCATGGCTATCTGCAGTTCGCTGAGAGGACGGAGAAAGCTGTAGTAGTCGATACCCTGGCAGACATACTTCCCTACGTAACGGCGGAAGTCATCCTCGAATTCGACGCTTTTCGAATACTGATGGTTGACCCTCTTCCCTGCCACGGTGCTCTCGTTGGCGCTGTCCTCGTTCGAGAGGGCTATGCGGAAGTGGGTACCGGTCAACGCCGATGCCAGCAGGGTGTAGAATGCCAGCATGGCACTGAATGGCGTATGGCCATTCAATGCCCCCAAGCTGTTCTGCTCAAGGAGGAGAGGATGTATGTCGCGCTTGATAACAATGACCTCGTCGAGGCTATAGCCCGCCCTTTCGATGCAGGCCACCGTGGCACCACGCGGATTCATTATCAGCGGCCTCACAAGTGTATTCTCCTTCCCGGCGGCATGCTGGCGGCACATCCCCTTCAGCAGTTCGAGGGAGACAACAGAGTCCTTGCCCCCTCCTATAGGAACAATATGGGCGTCGACATTTTGCGACACTGGCGTAAGCTGTGCCGGATGATAGGTCGCAGCCCTTGGATGGGACACTATCCGCATGAAGTCGTCCTCAGTCGCATCGATGCCGTTGGTATAGAAGAACTCGCCCAGACCGTTGAAAAAGACCTTCTTCCAGAATGCCGCCTGCCTCTCGTCTATGCGGAAAGGCTTGACGGTCACCGTCGGCGGACAGTAGCATTTCCAGTAGCTGACAAGCTCTATCATTCCGATGTTGAACACAAGGGTGTCCAATGTGTCGGGCGTGAGCGCTGCAAAGTCGAGGAAAGGCCTCGCGGGGATGAACGCCGTAGGCTCAAAGAGCAGCGACCTGGTCCGGTCTGTGGGATGCTTTATCTTGTACGAAAGGGCGTGTTTTATCTTGAACGAAAAGACGATGTGCAGCCCGTCAGGCTGCACATCGTAGGCATAACTCTCGTAGATGAACTCGGGGTACATCATACGGAAACGGTTGTAGTCGGCTTGTCTCGACAGCATCTCAATCCAATTTGAATGAAGCCTTGCCAATCTCGTAGCCGCCGGCATAGAGCGTCAGCCAGTAAAGGCCGGGGGTCAGTTCCACGTCGTCGCTCTTTTTCCATATCATGGCCACATTGCGGCCATAGCCGGTGAACTCGATGTCCTGCTTCATGGTGTACTGCATGGGTGTGCCTGAAAGGTCGAAACTCTCGGCCTGTCCGTTGGCCACGACACGGTTGGCGGCATTGGCGATACGGGCATATATGGTCATCGAGCCGGGATCCACGACGTTGTTGTCGAGGAGGCGGCAGTCGACGCGTATGACTTTCACTTTCTTGGCCTTGGAGGCGGGACTGACGATGTTGCCGATCTTGAGGCTCTTGCCAGGAGTGACCTTGATGTCGGTGGTGACAAGCACAGAGGCAAGCTTCACCTTCTGTTGCAGACGTTCGTTCTCGGCGAAAAGGTCGGCGCTGGAGGCCACACGTTCCTTGAGTTCGGCATTCTCGTTTTTCAGCTGCTCGTTCTCGGCACGCAGACGCTCGATCTCGGCGAGATAGCTGTCGCATTGGCGTTGCAGCTCCTCGATTTTGGTGCTGACGGTGCCGGCATCTGCCTTCTTGCCGCCCCCGTTCCTGGCAGCCTCGAGTTCCTGATTGCGTTGCTGCAGGTCGGACTCAAGCTGGGCGATTTGCTGACGCTGCTGCGAGACCTGTGCGTTAAGGTCGTCGATGGTCTTCTGCATGCGTTTGGTCTCGGCATTGCCTGCGGCGCCCTGCTGACTGTTGGAGGCAGCGAGGGCAGCGTTCTGGCTCTGGAGGTCGTCGACGCGTTTCTGGAGAGTCCTGGTCTGCTGGTCGAGTTCGTCGATGCGGCGTTGCAGCGTGTTGCGGTCGGCCTCGTAGCGGCTGTTGTTCTGGTTCGCCGTGGCGGTGAGTTCGTCGTACTGCCTGCGGCAGTCGGATTCTTTCTTGCTCATCTCGTCAAGCTGCTTGCGGAGCTGTTTGAGCTCGGCGCTCTCGCCAGAGGTGCCTGTCCCCTTGCCGAGGCGTTTTATTTCCTCATCCTTGGCGCCCAGCTGTGCGTTGAGCTGGTCTATCTGCGTGCGGCAGCCTTCAAGCTGCGTATTCATCGACGCAAGCTGCGAGTTGGCGGACGAAAGCTGCGACTCATAGTCGCTCTTCATCTTGTCGCTGTTCTTTGCAGCCGCGCTGTTCTCGTCACGGAGACGCTTGACATCGCCCTGCAGGCTGGCGATGAGCTTCTGCTGCTCGTCAATCCTGCCTTGCAGCTCAGCCACCTGCTTCTGCTGTGCGGCACTTGATGAGCCCGACTGCGACGACTTGCTCAATTCTGCTATCTGCTTGGTCTGCTGGTCTATCTGCTGCTGCAGTTTACGGATGGTGTTCTCTTTGTCGCGTATCTCTTTCTGCTGACGTTCGATGCGGGCGTTCTCGTCCCCGCTGACCGCGGGACGATGCCGTGCAGCCGACAGCTGGTTGATCAGACGCTGAATCTCGGCGGCTTGAGCGGTGATGGCGCTGTCGCGTGAGGAGAGCTGCTGCTCGTAGTCGCCTCCCTGCGCTTTGAGATTCTCGTACTGTTGCATTGTCGAGTCGAGCCTGCGCTGCAACTCCGCCACCTGCTTGTCGTCGCCTCCTCCACATGACTGGAGAAAAGCCATTGCCATAACGGCACTCATGGCATAAGCCATAATTCTTTTTGATGTATTTTTCATGTGCTTCATATTATTTCCTTACTATAAATTGTCCAAAAGCGTTGTTTTTAAAAAGAAATTCATATTTTTGCAAAAGAATTTGCAAAGGTACAAATTTTTATCGTTATAGACTTCCTTCTTTCAAAAAATAATACCAGCATTCTAATATACAACACCTTAGCAAGCCACCATCTATCCTTTAGATACCGACAACAATACATTTTACGCTTATCACTGTCATTTTTTTAGCCACATTTTGAAAAAAACAGCACTTTTTCTCTTCGCAATCAGCTGCCTCATCACCTCTGCCACGGCACAAGACTCTGAGGCCAACAGGTCCGACAACTATCGGCGCGGATGGGCTTTGGAGATGGGTAACGCTGTAGGATACGGCACTTTCCGCGACATGGGCACAGCACCCCTCAGTTTCAACGGATTGCTCTTCCAGCCCACGCTAGGTCTACACCTTATTTATCCCAAACGTATGGAGTTCAGCTTCGTGTCGCGCTCCAGTCTAGGCATCTTCGAGGATGCCGTGGCACCGGCCCTCAACTTCGGCTCTTTCGACATCAATTTCTACAGCCGCCTCATGTTCATGAAAGCCGTAAAGGGCAAAGCGGCCAGTAGCCAGGCGAAGGTGCAGGTGCTCCAGTTCTACTGGGGTGCGGCACTGGCCAGCTTTCTGGATGTCACCGTCAACACCGAATACGAGAACTCCGCTACCGGGGTGAGCTACTTCATCGGGCCCGAGGCTGTAGGCCGCGTCGACATCATGCCGCGCTGGAAAGCGCCGCTGATGTTCCATGCCGAGCTGGGGCTGCTGCCTGTCGCCGCCGTGATGCGGCCCGGCTATTCCTATATCGACAACTATACCGCCACACATCCCGTGCTGGATGCCCTCTTCAGCGACTTCGATGTCAGCCTCAAGGGCTTCGCCGGAGCCGACACCGACATCGGCATCGACCTCGTCACCGGTCCCGCAAGCCGCGTCTCGCTATGCTACCTTTGGAGTTTCCACACCTCCGGCAACAGCGGCTACCACCGCTTCGACCACGCCACCCATATTCTGGCCATCGACCTCCTCGTGAGGCTCCAC
Source organism: Bacteroidales bacterium (assembly GCA_017448905.1). Classification (GTDB taxonomy): domain Bacteria; phylum Bacteroidota; class Bacteroidia; order Bacteroidales; family P3; genus Colimorpha. The sequence continues at coordinate 8,551 of JAFSKP010000078.1, forward strand.
ACTGCCGACAAACGCTGACACCGACACTCAAGCAATCAAGCAATAAAGCAATCATGCACTCAAGCAATCAAGCAATCATGCACTCAAGCATTAAAGCCTTCGCCCTCCTCGCCCTCACGCTGCTGACATGCAGCTGCGAAAAGATCTTCATGCCCAAGGATGGCGACGCAAGTCCGGAAGCCGTATTCGAATACCTTTGGAGACAGGTGGACGAGCACTATTCGCTCTTCGACGTCAAGGCTGTCGACTGGCAGGCGGTGTACGACAGCCTCCGCCCGCAAGTCAACGGGAAAACCGGCGACGACCAGCTTTTCGCCATTCTCCACAAGATGCTCAACACCCTCGACGACGGCCATGTGGACCTTTGGGGCAACGACGACGTGGCCAGCAGCGAGGCCATCTTCCTGCAGCGCTATGGCAACGGCAATTTCGACCTCAACACCGTGGCGTTGACCTACCTGCGTCCCGACCACCACACCACAGGCGGCATGAGCTACAACAGCATCGCCGACGGGGAAGTGCTGTATATACGCTACGGTTCCTTCAGTTCGTCGGCAACAGCCGACCAGTTCAAGAAAGCCGTCAGCCGGTTTCCCGACGCCAAGGGCATCGTCTTCGACATAAGGCAGAACGGCGGCGGAAGCATCCAGAACGAGTGGAACCTCATGGAGATGCTGCCCTCCGACGGCCAGCTGCTCTACACCACACAACTCAAAAACGGGCCTGGCCACGACGACTTCGGCGACCCCGTGGCGGTCTTCGCACCCTCGACGGGCGACAACACCCCATACAGCAAGCCCTTTGTGCTGCTCACCGACCGGGGCTGCTACAGCGCGGCATCGGCTTTCGCACTGTGTCTGAAGACTTATCGCAACGTCACCGTCATGGGCGACACCACGGCCGGCGGCCTCGCCATACCCTCCGGAGGAGCCCTCGCCAACGGCTGGTACTACCGTTTCGGCGTCAGCCGCATCCTCGCCAACGACGGCGTCAACTATGAGAACGGTGTCCCACCCCATCAGGTGGTGCCCCTCGACCCCGCCGCCGTGGCCATACATCGCGACAACATTATCGACTCCGCCTGCCGCCTTATCCTGAACGCCGCCCATTGACAGCAAAAGGCCGGCACCTGACGGTGCCGGCCCGATAAAAAGACATGTGCTGTCTGCAATACATTACTGCCTGTTGGCGTTGTAGAACACAAACTGGTCGTCGATAACGTCGATGATAATGTCCTCACCTGTGTGAACCTTCTCTTCGAGGATCTGCCGCGACAACTCGTTGAGGATCTGACGCTGGATGACACGTTTCACAGGACGCGCACCCATAGCCGGGTCGTAGCCCAGGTCGGCGAGATGGTTGACTGCCTCGTCGGTGGCGGAAACAAGTATCTCGTTCTTTTCGAGCATCTTGGCAACGGTGGCAAGTTGTATGCGAACCACCTCGCGGATCTGCTTCTTGCTGAGCGGACGGAACATGATGACCTCGTCGATACGGTTGAGGAATTCGGGACGCATGTTCTGCTTCAGCAGCTCGAGAACGTCGTTCTTGGTCTTCTCGATGGTATAGTCGTTTATGTTAATCACGTCGCTCATACGCTCGTGGATGATGTTGCTGCCGATGTTGGAAGTCATGATGATTATCGTGTTCTTGAAGTCGGCGACACGTCCCTTGTTGTCGGTCAGACGTCCGTCCTCGAGCACCTGCAGAAGCGTGTTGAAGACATCGGGATGGGCCTTCTCGATCTCGTCGAAAAGCACTATGCTATAGGGTTTGCGACGCACGGCTTCGGTAAGCTGGCCACTCTCGTCGTAGCCCACATATCCCGGAGGCGCTCCGATGAGCCGGCTGACGCTGTGACGCTCCTGGTACTCGCTCATGTCGATACGCACCATCATGTTCTCGTCGTCGAAGAGCACCTCAGCCAAAGCCTTTGCCAGTTCGGTCTTGCCGACGCCAGTGGTGCCGAGGAAGATGAAGCTTCCGATGGGTCGCTTGCCGTCGCTGAGGCCCGTACGGTTGCGACGGATGGCGTTGGCGATGGTCTCGATGGCCTCGTCCTGACCGACGACACGCTTGTGGAGCTGTTCTTCGAGGTGGAGGAGTTTCTCGCGTTCGCTCTGCATCATCCGCGTCACGGGGATGCCGGTCCATTTGCTGACCACTTCGGCGATCTGCTCGCTGTCGACCTCCTCGTTGATCATGGCGTTGTCGGCCTGCATGGAGCGGAGCTGGAGCTTCAGCTCGTCGACATGCTTCTCGGCCTCCTTGATGCGTCCGTATCGCAGCTCGGCGACCTTGCCGTAGTCGCCCTGGCGCTCGGCCTGCTCGGCTTCAAACTTATAGCTCTCTATGTTCTTGACCTCGGTCTGGATGGCTTCCACTATGTTCTTCTCGTTCTGCCATTTGGCCTTCATCTGGTCGCGCTGCTCCGACAACTCGCCAATCTCGTGTCCGATGCGTGCCAGCTTGTCGGTGTTCGACTGCAGTTCCTCGCTGTCGAGGGTATCGCTGTGTTCGTTTTCGCGGCTGATGGCCTCACGTTCAATCTCAAGCTGCCGGATACGGCGTTCAATCTCGTCAAGTTCCTCAGGCACCGAGTCTATCTCCATCCTCAGCTTGGCGGCGGCCTCGTCGATGAGGTCGATGGCCTTGTCGGGAAGGAAACGGTCGCTGATGTAGCGGTTGCTGAGCTCGGCAGCGGCGATGATGGCTTCATCCTTGATACGCACCTTGTGGTGCACCTCGTAACGTTCCTTGAGCCCTCGCAGTATTGAGATGGTCTCGGGAACGGCGGGCTCGTCGATGAGGACGCTCTGGAAACGGCGTTCCAGTGCCTTGTCCTTCTCGAAATACTTCTGGTATTCAGCCAACGTGGTGGCACCGATGGCACGCAGCTCGCCACGGGCCAATGCAGGCTTCAGGATGTTGGCGGCATCCATGGCGCCCTCGCCGCCGCCGGCACCGACGAGGGTGTGAATCTCGTCGATGAAGAGGATGATTTCGCCGTCGGCCTCATTGATTTCGCGGATGACGCTCTTCAGTCGCTCCTCGAATTCACCTTTGTATTTGGCGCCGGCAATAAGTGCACCCATGTCCAGCGAGAAGAGGGTCTTGGACTTCAGGTTCTCGGGGACGTCGCCGCTAACAATACGGTGTGCGATGCCTTCGGCAATGGCGGTCTTGCCGACGCCAGGTTCGCCGATAAGGATAGGGTTGTTCTTGGTGCGACGGCTAAGAATCTGCAACACACGGCGGATTTCGTCGTCACGGCCGATGACAGGGTCGAGTTTGCCGCTCTGTGCCAGCTGGTTGAGGTTGCGAGCATACTTGCCCAGGGCGTTGAAAGTATCCTCGGCGGTCTGGCTGCCCACCTTGCTGCCTTTGCGGAGGTCTGCAATGGCGGCACGGAGAGCCTTGTCGCCGACGCCCGAGTCTTTCAGCAGACGCGCAGTGCTGTCGTTGCCGCTGACAAGTCCGATGAGGAGATGCTCGACCGAGACGAACTCGTCGCCCATCTCCGTAGCGGTCTGCTGTGCCTTGATAAATGCTTTGTTGAGGTCGTTGCTTGCATACTGGCTGCCTCCACTGACGCGAGGCAGCGACTGCATATGAGCGTCGAGAGCCTGCGAGAGACGCGGCACGTTGACCTCCATTTTCCTCAACAGGTAGGGGGTCACGTTCTCATCCTCGGCAAGCATGCCCTTCAGCAGATGCACCGTGTCGATGCTCGGATGCTGGTGGGCCTGCGCAATCTCGGATGCCTTCTGTACCGATTCTTGTGCTTTGATCGTAAAATTATTCAGGTTCATGGTTGGTTGTTTTATTTTTTCTGGAAATCATTACAATCAACTATCACGCCAAGTATTCAACCATGACAAAATGTCACCTTCAATCAAGATACACATGAAATTATGACATAAAAAAAATCCAACTAGTTTAACTGATCACGTGAATAGTCAAACTAGTTGGACTAAAATCAAAACGCAGAAGGATTACCAGGCGAAGAGCGGACGGTTCTGCATCATCTCGTTGGCCTGGCCGGCGATTTTGGCGCGGACGGCCTCGTCGGTCGGGGCGCAGAGCACCTGGTCGATCATGTCGACGATGACACCCATGTCGGCTTCCTTGAGGCCACGGGTTGTGATGGCGGGCGTGCCGACACGCAGACCGCTGGTCTTGAAGGCGCTGCGGCTGTCGAAAGGCACCATGTTCTTGTTGATGGTGATGTCGGCGGCGACGAGGGCGTTCTCGGCCTCTTTACCAGTCAGCTCGGGGAACTTGGGACGCAGGTCGATGAGCATCAGGTGGTTGTCGGTACCACCGCTGATGACCTTGTAACCCTTGGCCATGAAGGCCTCGCTCATGACCTTGGCGTTCTTCATCACCTGCTGGATGTACTGGTCATAGCTGTCGGTGAGAGCCTCGCCGAGAGCAACGGCCTTGGCGGCGATGACATGCTCCAGAGGGCCACCCTGGGTGCCGGGGAAGACGGCGCTGTCGAGCAGGGCGCTCATCTTCTTGATTTCGCCCTTCGGGGTGGTCTTGCCCCAGGGGTTGTCGAAGTCCTGACCCATGAGGATCATGCCGCCGCGGGGGCCGCGGAGGGTCTTGTGGGTGGTGGTGGTTACGATATGGCAGTACTTCACTGCGTTGTTGAGGTAACCCTTGGCGATGAGGCCGCTGGGATGGCTGATGTCGCCCATGAGGATGGCACCGATCTTGTCGGCAATCTCGCGCATGCGAGCCCAATCCCAGTCACGGCTGTAGGCGCTGCCGCCGCCGATGATGAGCTTGGGGTGATGCTCGAGAGCCTTACGCTCCATGTCGTCATAGTCGACGGTGCCGGTCTCTTCCTTCACCTGGTAGCCAACGACATGGTAGTTGATGCCGCTGAAGTTGACGGGGCTGCCGTGCGAGAGGTGTCCGCCGTGGTTGAGGTCCATGCCCATGAAGGTGTCGCCGCTGTTGAGGCAAGCCAGGAACACAGCCATATTGGCCTGTGCACCGCTGTGGGGCTGCACGTTGGCCCAGCAGGCTCCGTAGAGCTTCTTGGCACGCTCGATGGCGATGGTCTCGCTCTGGTCGACAATCTGGCAGCCGCCGTAGTAGCGCTTGCCAGGATAACCCTCGGCATACTTGTTAGTCATGACGGAGCCCATAGCTTCCATCACCTGGTCGCTGACAAAGTTCTCGGAGGCAATCAGCTCGATGCCCTTGGTTTGACGCTCACGCTCTTTCTGGATGAGGTCAAAAATCTGTGTATCTCTTTGCATATCAAATGAATTATAATATTTTATACAAATGAATTTAATTGCAAATATACAAAATAATCCCTAAAAAAAACAAAAACAGCAAAAAAAACATGTATTTTTGCAAAGTTCACTGAAAGCAGAAAAACCGACAGGCCACGACATAACCGACGGACAATGAACAACATAAAAAACTCATAACATGACACAAATGCAACCCACTACAAAAAAAATCAAAAAAACAAACGGAGGAAAAAAGACTGCCATGACACAGGAAGAACTATGGACCAAACACTGGCAAGAGGTGATGGACTTCATGGAGGCCAACCACCGGAGGCCCTCCAAGCACCACCAGGAGGAATGCCTCATGCACAACTGGTGGAAGCACCAGAAGAAGCTCCTCAATGCCGGCACCCTCGCCGCGAACCGCATAGACCGCTTCAAAGAGCTGCTCGCCGTCGGCGACGAGAACCGCCACTTCAACCAATACCGGTAGCCTTCGTATCCGAAAAGGAGCAATCATGGCGTCACCCAATTCACTGAAGAAGCTCTTCTCCGACTCGATAATCTACGGTCTCAGCTCCATAGTGGGGCGTTTCCTCAACTACCTGCTCGTACCTCTCTACACCTATACGCTTGTGAGTTCGGGCAGCTATGGCATTGTCACCAACTTCTATGCCTACACAGCCCTGCTCCTCGTACTGCTGACCTTCGGCATGGAGACCACGTTCTTCTACTTCGCCAACAAGCACAAGGAGCAGAGCGACAAGGTCTTCTCCACGGCCTTGTATATGGTGGGGAGTGTAGCCCTGACCTTCGTCATCGTCGTCAATGCGCTGCTGACGCCCATTGCCTCGGCCATAGGCTACGCCGACCATCCCGAGTACATAACCATCATGTCCGTCATCGTGGCCTTCGACGCTTTCCAGGCCATCCTCTTTGCCTTCCTGCGTTTCCAGGGACGCGCCTGGAAGTTCGCGATACTCAAGCTGCTGTTCATCGTCATGAACATAGGGCTCAACCTGGGAGTGTTCCTCCTGGCTCCGCGTATAGCCGTGACGCACCCTGCGATGATGGGATGGTACAACGCCGACGCGCAGGTATACTACATCTTCCTCATCAACCTTCTCTGCACCGTACCCATCACGTTGGGGTTCATCCCCGAAATCAAGCGGATGCGCCACGGCATCGACATGAGACTTGCCGGCCAGATGCTGCGTTACAGCTGGCCGCTGCTCCTCCTCGGGCTTGCAGGCATCCTCAACCAGGTGGCCGACAAGATATGCTACCGTTTCATCATGCCGGGTCCCGAGGGCGACGCGCAGCTTGGCATCTATGGTGCCTGCGCCAAGATTGCGATGATAATGGCCATGATAACCCAGGCGTTCCGCTACGCCTACGAGCCTTTCGTCTTCGGGGGCGGCAGCGGCAAGGGGAGCAAAGAGAGCCAGGCCGTGGTGATGAAGTATTTCGTCATCTTCACGCTGCTGGCGTTCCTCGCCGTGATGGCATATATGAGCCTGCTGCGGCACATCATATCCCAACGCTACTGGGAAGGCCTCCGTGTCGTGCCCATCGTGATGCTCGCCGAGATATTCATGGGCATCTACTTCAACCTTTCATTCTGGTACAAACTGATAGCCAAGACCTGGTGGGGAGCCGTGATGTCGGCCATAGGGTGTGCCACCCTGCTGGCGGTCAACTTCATCTTCGTGCCACGCTATGGTTACGTGGCCTGTGCCTGGGGCGGAGTGTGCGGCTACGGAGTCTGCATGCTTATGAGCTATTTCCTCGGCCAGCACTACAACCCCGTGCGTTACCCCGTGAAAGCCATAGCCGGATACTTCGCGCTGTCGGCAGCCCTCTTTGCCGCCATGCGGGCAACGACAGGTCTCGCTCCATGGGCGTCGCTAACCCTCAACACGCTGCTGCTCGGCATCTATGCCGCCGTGGTGGCATGGAACGAACGCGAGCTGCTGAAACGGGTCACAGCGAAGTTTTCTCGCAGATAGAGTACACCTGGCCGAAGTCGAACTGCTCCATGCCCTCGCAGGTGAAATCCTTGGCTTCCAGTTCCTCATCGGTGAACTCCTCGACATCGCCGTCGTAACGATAACAACGGCAACGCTTGGAGCATGAGCCAAGCAACACGACAGCTACGGCAAGCAATACGAGACTTTTTCTCATTTTGTCAGAAACTCGCTTATGGTTTTCTCATCGATGGAGCGATAGGCATACGAGGCCACAATCTCACCATCGTCGACAAGCACGATGCCGGGGAAGGAAGCACGTGTGATGCGAATGAAGATGTCGCGGTCGATGCGCGCCTCGCCGAAGACACACGAGTTGGCGCGACGGTAGAAGTCGTCGTACTTCTCCTGCTCGAAACCGTTGGGGAAAACGTACATGATCATCGAGGAGTCGACGTCGTAACGCTTTGCGATCGTCGTTATCTTCTCCGCAGCCAGGCGGCAGAAACCGCATGTAGGGCTGAAGAAGGCGACGAGATGCTTACCGCTCTCCAGGCCAAGGGTCGCGAGCTCGTCCAACGCCACGGTGTCACTGTCGCCGTCAGGCATCTCTATCAGCGGGATACTGTCGCCCACCTGTTCCTCACCCTTTATCTGGCTCAGGAACAGTTCCTTGTCGAAGCGGGCGTTGCCCTCATGGTGGAACCAGTTGTCGGGCGGCGAGAGGATGAATGTTGCCACAAACGGGGCAAGCACCAAGGGTGTGGTAACCCACCAGCGCGAATAGAACGGGAACGATGCGAGAAGCCCCATGGCAAGAGCCACAGCCATCAGCACGAGCGAGCGGAAATCAAGAGCATGCAGTATCCTGATGGAGAAAAAGGCGAAGGCAACAGTCGCCACAAGGTAGATGACGACCACCAGCCACCACCGCGGATGCCACTCGTGTGCCCCATACTTGTACACAAAGAGCAGCAGCAGTATCATCACGGCGTTCTTGAGCATCGACTGTACGGGGTTGAATGGCAGCAGGTCGCCAAAGCAGTGGCAACTGTCTGTGCGTCCAATCATCTGCGCATACACCAGGAAGACGATGAAGAAGAGCAGGAAAAGCAGCGACGTGATGGTAGTGAAACGGTGGTTGCGGTGGGATATGAGCGACACGCCGAGCAGCAGTTCAGCGCCTATAAGCAGACGCGTGAGGTAGAAGCATGGCACCATCGGGAAAAGGCCGAAACTGTATACATACATCTCGAACGAGTCGACGGTGACCAGCTTGGAAAGAGCCGAGATGATGAAGACAGCGCCAGAAAGCAGCTTCACTGCGGAAGCCCATTTGTTGATTGCAGTCATCTTTTAGTAATTTACTATATAACAATCCCCAAGCATAGATATGCCTCGGAACAGATAATCTTTATTTTGTATATTATCCGACACTACGGCAGGGCATACATAGTGTCGTAGTTCAGCTCCACGCAGGTAACCTTGCGGTCGGTATAAATCACGTTGCCCTCATCCCTGGTGCGGAAGTTCATCTGTTTGATGCTCTCGCAGTCCAGGCCACGGTCGACATTGACGATGGCACTGTCGGCACGGGTGACGGTGTCGGAGTTGATGACGATGGTGTAGTTGTCGCTCACGCAATGGCAATAACGGCTCTTCTTGCATGCGGCCACAAGCACAACAGCGGCAACTGCCAGTATGACTATGGTTAATCTTCTTGATTTCATCTTTCGATCTGTTGAGAATTAATTACCTTCCGAACTGAAATAGTCGGTACAAAGCACCGAGTCGGTCATGTCGTGCGAGATGACGCGGTGCAGGTCGTAGAGCACATAGCGTATGTCCTCGCACTTGCCCTTGTCGATGGTGAAAGTACGCTCGTAGGTCTCGCCTCTCACCGAGCAGCGGCAGTTGCGCTCTTTGGAGCATGATGTGGTCATCGCGGCCAGAAGGACAACGCCGCCGACGATTGCCATCGCCTTCCATATTCCTTCAGGGAAAAACTGTTTCATTATTTCTTTGATGTTTGATTGCATGAACTGATAACGCAGTTATTGGATTGGTAGTATTAGCTTTCAGAAAAAAACATTGTTTTGTTTACAGTGTTCGCAGCAGCTCCTCGAGGGTCACCTCGTCTTTTATCAGCACGTCGCGAGCCTTCGAGCCATTGTAGGGGCCCACAATGCCGGCGGCCTCGAGCTGGTCGATGATGCGTCCGGCGCGGTTGTAGCCGAGCTGCAGCTTACGTTGCAGCAGCGAGGTGCTGCCGAACTGCGACGCCACGACGAGACGGGCAGCATCGTTGAAGAACTCGTCCTTCGCCTTTGCGTCGAACTCCTTGTTGGGAGCGTCGTTTTCGTCGAGGTATTCAGGAAGCACGAAGCCCTCGCCGTCGGCATAGCCGCGCTGCTCGCCGATGAACTGCACGAGCTTTTCGATCTCGGGGGTGTCGATGAGTGCGCACTGCAGACGTACCAGGTCCTTGCCGGCAAGCGAGATGAGCATATCGCCGCGCCCGATGAGCTGCTGGGCGCCACCGGTGTCGAGGATGGTCTTGCTGTCGATGCCGCTGGTGACACGGAACGCCACGCGGGCGGGGAAGTTGGCCTTGATGGTACCCGTGATGATGTTGGTGGTGGGTCGCTGCGTAGCGATGATGAGGTGAATGCCCACGGCGCGAGCCAGCTGTGCCAGACGGCAGATGGGCAGCTCCACCTCTTTGCCGACGGTCATGATGAGGTCGCCGAACTCGTCGATAACGACGACGATATAGGGGAGGTAGCGATGCCCATGGTCGGGGTTGAGCATACGCTTGCAGAACTTGTCGTTGTATTCAGTGATTTTGCGCACCTTGGCGGCCTTGAGGAGGTCATAACGGCTGTCCATCTCGATGCAGAGCGAGTTGAGCGTGCGGACCACCTTCTTGACGTCGGTGATGACAGGCTCGCGCTTGTCTGGGTCCTTGGTCAGCTCGTCGGGCATGACAGCCAGGTAGTGGCGTTCGATTTTCGAGTAGAGCGAGAACTCCACCTTCTTGGGGTCGATGAGTACGAGTTTGAGCTCTGAGGGATGCTTCGTGTAGAGCAGCGAGGCAAGCACAGCATTGAGTCCCACCGACTTGCCGGTGCCCGTAGCACCGGCCATGAGCAGGTGAGGCATCTTGGCCAAGTCGGTGACGAAACACTCGTTGCTGATGGTCTTGCCGAAGGCTACGGGAAGCTCCATCTTGGCATTGCGGAACTCCTCGCTCTCGAGCATGGTCTTCATGGCCACTATCTGAGGCTTGGCGTTGGGCACCTCGATGCCGATGTTGCTCTCGCCCGGTATGGGTGCGATGATGCGTATGCCCAGGGCTGCCAGCGAGAGGGCAATGTCGTTCTCGAGGCCTTGGATCTTGCTGATGCGAACGCCGCGTGCCGGCTTGATTTTGTAGAGCGTCACCGTAGGACCCGGCTGTGCCGAGATCTCGGTAATCTCGATGCCATAGTCGCGCAAGGTCTCAACGATGCGGTCCTTGTTGGCGATGAGTTCCTCCTTGGTGACCTTGACGTTCTTCTGGTCCCAGTCCTCAAGGATGCTGGTGTCGGGCATGACAAAATCGCGCAGGTCGAGCTTGGGGTCGTATGGGTCGCCTATGCCATAATGCTCACGGTAGTCGTCGGCTTCGAACTCGTCGGTCTCCTCGACCTCGGTGGCAGCTGTGGTGTTTTTTTCATCGACAGGTTGGGTGACAGTGAAGAGAGGTTCGGCATGGTTTCCTTCGTCGGGGATGCCGGGACGTCCGGCGCGGCTGTTGACTTTCTCAAACTGGTCGTCGATGCTGAACGTTATCTGTTGTGTGGAGACCTCCCCTGCCCTGTCGTCATCACGCTTGACGCCGTCGGATGAGCCGTTGATTCGGCGTTCGACGCGGTCGATAACCATATCGTCGAGATGAGAGTCGGACTCGAAGTCGGCCCCGTCGTCATCATCATCA
>JAFSKP010000079.1 GCA_017448905.1 Bacteroidales bacterium
ATTCACCATTCACCATTCACCATTCACCATTCACTATTCACCATTCACCATTCACTCTTCACTCTTCACCATTCACCATTCACTATTCACCATTCACCATTCACCATTCACCATTCACTATTCACCATTCACCATTCACCATTCACTCATAATCATAGACTTCTCGCCATTCGTCGGGCTTGAATTCCTCGTCGATGATACGCTTGCGCGAGAGAAGGACCATGAGAGAGCAGATAATGATGGAGAAGAAAATTATCGAATAGACCATGCACTGGATGCGTTCGGCGTTGGGGATAACCTCATAGCCGGCGGCCTGGTTGACCTGCACCGGAATCGAGCCCAGCACCGCCGACACCAGGCCCTTGGGCATCATGATGGAGACAATCCAGCGGTCGGTAGGCGTATTGTTGTGTCCGACGATATAGATGAGGATGAGACGGGCCACGAATATGGCTGCTGCGACGACGAGACCGTAGAGGAGAGCCATGCTGTCGGTGAAAGGGATGCAGATGCCGATATAGACAAAGTAGAAGGTCTTGAGGATGAAGACCATCTCCTTGATGAAGAGTTTCTCGGTGGGTTCGAGCGAAGCCATCTGGGAGTGCTGTCGCCGACGGAAGTGGCGCATGAACGAGAGCTCGAAGTAGGAGGCGTTGCCCAGCACGATGCCGAAAGCCAGGGCAGCGATGGCGCCGCTGTAGCCGAGGGATTCGGTGGCGCCGTAGATGACGAAGACGAAAGCCGGGGTGAGGAACATGGAGTTCTGCAGTCGGCGTACACGCTGCAGCATCCCCGACCAGGCGATGCCGCCGACGAGGCCAATCAGCAATGACATGAAGAACGAGGCCAACACGTTGCCGGCGACATGTACGAAGCTGATTCTGCCGAGTTTGAAGCCCTCGATGAATGCCAACGAGACGACGATGCACAGCACCGCCGAGATGGCCGACTCGAGTGTCAGGACGGTACGCGTCTGTGCGCTGACCTTCATCTGGCGAACCATGGGGATGACAATGGCGGCCCCGGTGCCGGCCACCATGCTGCCCAGCAGCAGCGATGCACGCCAGTCGAGGAGCGCCACGAAATGCGAGACTAGTGCCGCCGTGACCAGGCTGACGACAAACGAGCAGCTCGTCACCTGCACCATGCCGCTCCAGTAGCGGCGCAGGTCGTCGATATGGATGTCGACCCCGCTGTCGACCAATATGAACACCAAGGTGACGGAGGAGAAGACGACGCCTAGGCTGCCCAGCATGTCGGGTTTCATCCAGCCGAGGACCGGGCCCACGATGATGCCTATGCCGACGAGGAGGAGGACGTCGGGCACGCGGCGTTTGCTGAACAAGGCCGAGAAGATGTGCGCACAGAAAATCAGCGCTCCGATGAAGATAAGCGTCGTACCCATTTACGTTTTGTGTTTGACGTTTGTCGTTTGTCGATAATATCAGCTTTCACTAGAAATCAATGTCGGGAAAGAGCTTACGCAGAGACAGCATGGCGGGGTTGCGGCGTGCCATCTCGTCGAACTTGTCGCGAGGCAGGTAGGCCTTGACGGCGACATGCTCCACGACGACGGCACTCTTGTATTGGAGCGAGTCGTTGTTGGTAGCCTCGCGGAGGAAGCCCAGGATGCGGGTCTGGTATTCGCGCAGGTAGTTGTCGATCATCAGGTTTGGCACCTGGATATGGAACAGGTTGTTGTTTTTCAGCACCACTTTCTTGTCGGCCAGCAAGTCGTGCAGGCGGGAGTCGTCCTTGCAGCTCTCCACGAGCTGAGCCCAGAGTTCCTCGAGGCGTTGCTGCGTGAGCTGTTCCACTTCGCGTTTCTCGAGGACGTTGACGGGAGCCACGACCGGTGCGAGGTTGAGCGACACCGATGTCAGTCGGCGTGTGGGGATGCCCGCTTGAGGTTTGGGAGCCGCCACGGCGGGTGAAGGGTTCCCCGTTGCCGCATCCGCGACGGCAGCTGCCGCCTCCTGCTGTTGGGGAGGGGTGGCCGAGGGGGTGCTGTCGGCAGTGGGGGCCTTATGTTCCGCTTGTGGCGACCTTGCTATCTATCCGGCCTGCTGCTGTTGCAGGTTGTTCAGGAGGGATGCCAGCTTCATCAGGCAGACCTCGATGAAGAGGCGTTTGTTGTTGGAGTCGCGGTAGCGGTACTCATATTCGGAGGCGATCTCGAGGTATTTCATAATGAGCTGCAGTCCGCACGATGCCGACTGCTGGGCGAAGCGTTGGCGGTAGGTTTCGCTCACGTCGAGGAGCTTGTGCGTTATCGGGTCGACGCTCACCAGGAGGTTACGCAGATGGGAGGCGAGGCCGGTGATGAAATGCTGCCCGTCGAAGCCGCCATCGATAATCTCCTGGTAGAGGAGCAGCGAGTTGGCCACATCGCCGGCGCGGAAGAAGTCGACGAAGCGGAAGAAATAGTCCGAGTCGAGCATATTGAGGTTCGCGATACAGCCCTTGTATGTCAGGTTGCCGCCCGTGAAGCTGACCATCTGGTCGAAGATGGAGAGGGCATCCCTGAGGCCGCCCTCGGCTTTCTGCGCGATGACCGACAGGGCTTCGAGCTCGTAGGATATGCCCTCCTGTGCGGCCACATATTGCAGGTGCTTCACGATATCGGAGGTCTGGATACGCTTGAAGTCGAAGATCTGGCAGCGGGAGAGGATGGTGGGAATGATCTTGTGCTTCTCGGTGGTGGCGAGGATGAACTTGGCGTAGGCGGGAGGTTCCTCGAGGGTCTTGAGGAAAGCGTTGAAAGCCGCTGCCGAGAGCATGTGCACCTCGTCGATGATATATACCTTGTAGCGACCCGTCACCGGTGGGATGCGAACCTCCTCGACGAGTTTGCGGATGTCGTCGACGGAGTTGTTCGACGCCGCGTCGAGCTCGAAGATGTTCATTGATGTCCCATCGTTGAACGAGCGGCAGGACTCGCACTCGTTGCAGGCCTCGGTGTCGGCCGTGAGGTTGGTGCAGTTGATGGTCTTGGCGAGGATGCGGGCGCAGGTGGTCTTGCCCACGCCTCGGGGACCGCAGAAGAGGAAAGCCTGAGCCAGCTGTCCGTTGCGGATGGCATTCTTCAGCGTAGTGGTGATGTGCGACTGACCGACGACGCTCTCGAAAGTCGTCGGACGGTACTTACGCGCTGATACTATGTAGTTTTCCATAAAAAACGAAAAGTATTTCAGTTTGCAAATTTACAAAAAAAACTCAAAAAACTGTTTTTTTACAAAATAAAGAACTATCATCATGACAAAACAAGAGACAACCATCAACGAGATTGCCCGGATTCGCCAAGGCGGCCACAGGGCGAGGAGCATCGGTGTCAGCAACGCACTGACAAAACATCTTGAGGACTATGCCGGACACCCCATCACGGTCGGGGAGCTCAACGAGGACTTCTTCTTCGCTTTCAAGGACTTCCTGATGCAGAAGCCGACAGTGTCGAGCAGCAGTGCGCGCACCTATCTCCAGAAGCTTCACGCCATAGTGGAGGAATGCGTGCAACAGAAGCAGTTGAGCTACAACCCGATGCCACGCATCAGCCGATTGGTGCCAAGCCAACACACGCCGCAACGCACCTTTCTCACGACCCGTGAGCTCGGGAAGCTTGCGGCCACGCCCTGCCGCACGCCGTCGGTCATGCAGGCCTTCCTGCTGGCATGCTACACGGGGCTTCGCATCTCGGACATAGAGACGCTGCAGTGGGGCGACCTGCGGCGCGTGAACGGCACATGGATGCTACAGAAAAGCCAGGTGAAGACACGCAACGAGGTGAAGGTGCCACTGTCGAAAGAGGCGCAGAGCATCCTCAGGGAGATAGGATGGAAGTCGGGCGGCGCAGTGTTCTCGCTGCCTTCCAGGGTCACCATCAACGCCGAGCTTCGCCGCTGGGCGCTGGCAGCGGGCGTGGAGAAGCACCTGTCGTTCCACGTCGCGCGCCACACCTTCGCAACGATGCTCATCAACGCCAATGTAGGGATAATGACGGTGTCGAAGCTGTGCGGCCACACACGTGTCGCCACTACCGAGATCTACACCCATCTGGTTGACAGCACCCTCTGCGACGGGATAGAGAGGATGAGCAAGGCCCTCAAGCACTGCATGCGAACAGAGAAGGCGGCAACGCCGTAAGAGAGCCAACACCCGACCAGCCGAGAGGCAGGAGTTTAAGACAATCCTTCCTGTTCAAGGTGCCGTTTTATCGCCTCACCATACGAGCAAGCTCGTCTGGTTTCGGCTTATCGAAAACGTTCGATTTCATCAGTCGTTTTCTCGCCTCACCATACGAGCAAGCTCGTCTGGTTTCGGCTTATCGAAAACGTTCCTTTTCAAGGTGTCGTTTTCTCGCCTCACCATACGAGCAAGCTCGTCTGGTTTCGGCTTATCGAAAACGTTCGATTTCATCAGTCGTTTTCTCGCCTCACCATACGAGCAAGCTCGTCTGGTTTCGG
>JAFSKP010000080.1 GCA_017448905.1 Bacteroidales bacterium
CTGCGATATCACACTGCCTTACAGCATGGGCTTCGAAAGCACCGACCCCGTCGACTGCTGGACTTTTGTCGATGCTGATGGCGACGGCTTCGGCTGGGTCCTCAACAGCGAGTATAACTTCTCGACTGTCAATACAGGTTCAGGCTCTCTCATGTCTGCCTCATACATCAACGGCGAAGGTGCTCTGACCCCCGACAACTGGGCCATCTCCCCTGCAATCGAAGTCCCCTCCACGGGAGCTACAATCGAATGGTATAGCGGAGCTCTTGACGCCAGCTACGCCAACGACTACTACAGCGTCCTGGTATCCACTACCAACAACTCCACATCTTCATTCACCCAAACTCTCTATGCCGGCCAGAACGAGGCTGCTGCCTTCACTCATCATAGTGTCTCTCTGACTCAGTTCGCAGGCCAGACCATCTACATCGCCTTCCGTCACCACAACTGCACCGACATCTACTGGCTTGCCATCGACGACATCAGCATCAACATAGACGGCGCCGCAGCACCGCAGCTTGCAGCCAACAACATCACCACTGATGCCAATATGCTGAAGAGCTACAGCAGAAATCTCCTCTCCATCGACCCCAAGAGCCCCGCTGCCAAGAACGGTGCCAAGAGCGACCCCGAATGGCTTCCTATCCAGGGCCACTTCACCTGCAACGACATCGACGGCAACTCCATCAGCTCCGAGGCTATCCTCGCCTCCGGCAAGTGCATCGTCATCGACTACTCCGCCACATGGTGCAGCTGGTGCTGGGTGATGCATGAGAACGGCACCCTCGACGCCATCCATCACCAGCTCGGCGACCAGATCTACGTCATCTGGGCTGATGTCGACCCCTCCACCACCGTCTCGCAAATCCGCGGCCAGGGCTCAACACAGGGCGACTGGACCAACGGCGGCACCATCCCCTACCCCATCATCAACGATGATGCCACCGAAGCCCTGGTGGGCAGCGATTACATCACCGGCTATCCCACCGTGGTCCTCGTTGTGCCTGGCGCCAACAGCAACAACATCAATACCGTCGAGATGACTGACGTCACTCTCTACCCCAACCCCACAAGCGGCAGCCTCTACATCGCCGCCGACAACGTGCGCGAGGTCAGCATCATCGACATCAACGGCCGCACCGTCATGAGCAGCAATGCCACCACCATCGACATGAGCTCGCTCAACAACGGCATCTACTTCGTCCGCGTCATCACCGACAACGGCACTGCCACCAAGAAAATCGTCAAGAAATAAGGTCTCCCGTTTCTTTCGATTTCACCTCAAGGCGACCCCTCTCAACGGGGTCGCCTTCTTTTTGGAAAAAAAATTTTGTGCATTTATGGAAACTTGCTATACTTGCAAAAATTTTTAAACAATGATAGACCACAGAAACCGCAAGAAAAAACTGATTATCAGCTATAAAAACTTAACCGACGACATTCGGGAACTATTCAAAGAAGCCTATCCCGACGGCTACAAGGACTATCTCCAGAAGACAATCAAACCCAACGGGGAAGCCATTTTCGTCGTCCCTCTCGAAACGGATGACACCTCATATATGATCAAGTTCGACGTCAAAATCGATACCGGCCTAGTCGACGACGACCTCGACAAGGACCTCTACGGCGAAGAGGAACGCGAAGAGGGCGAGTTCGCGCCCATCTCCGAAGCCATCGACAAGGAAGAGGGCAACGACCACCGCGTGGGCAAACTCAACCACGGCGCCTACGAGGAGATGTTCGAAGGCCTCCCCGAGGACAAGAAAGAGTTCGAGATGGCCAACGAGGACATAGAGGACGAATACGACGACCGCCCGGACGAGAGCGGCGACTCCTACCTCGACGGCGACGACGATATGGACCCTGACGACGACATGGAACCCGACGACGACGACCTGCTCGAAATCGAAGGTCTCCTCGAAGAGGCCGACGCCGGCGAGGGTCTGCTGCGCGAAGAGAACCCTCCCGAAGAACGCCGTGGACGCAAGAAGAAAAACGACATCCCAAAAGAGGACACCAAGAGCAAAAAACTAAAGAAAAAAACAACCGCAAAACAGCCCAAAGCCCCCAAGGAACCGAAAGCAGAGCCCCGGAAAGCCTCCTCCAGGAAAACCAACACAAAAAAAACTACGACAACCAACACAAAGGCAACCAAGACAACCAAAACCGCTGTCAAGCCGAAAGTGACAAAGAAGAAATAACCACATGGATACTGAACAAGGAACGCGAGCCATTGAGGCTCGCGTTCCTGCTTTTCCATGCACTGGTCTTATTCATAGAAATGCATCTCGGTGAGGTATTTGAACACCGGCTCCGTGAGAAGATAACGCGGCGGATGCCCGTCGGCTATAAGCTGGCGTATGTAGCTCGACGAGATGTCCATCGTCGGTAGACTGACGACATGCACATGTTCATGCCCTGTCAGCTCGTCAAGCTCACTGCCGGGACGCGGATAGACATAGATGTCGTGGTTGGCAAGGATGTGCTCGTAGTTACGCCAACGGCGGAAGTTCTGCAGATTGTCGCCTCCCATGATCAGAGAGAAACGCTTGCCGGGGTACTTCTCGCCAAGGTGGGCAAGCGTGACCACCGTGTACGAAGGCACGGGCAGATGCAGCTCCACGTCGCATGCCCGCAGCCTGTAGTTGTCGTCAATGGCCTCGCGTACCATCTGCAAACGGTGATGATCCGCCAAAAGCGTCTTGCGTTCCTTGAAAGGATTCTGCGGCGACACAACGAACCACACCTCATCCATGTCAGTCAACTCAAGCATCGAGTTGGCTATAATGAGATGCCCCACATGTATGGGATTGAACGAACCGAAAAAAAGACCTACGTGCAATGTAAATTGAAAAGTGATAATTGAAAATTGAAACTTCGCGGCAGCGTAACTTTTGTCTAATTACTGGTCACTGGTCACTGGTCACTAGTAATACTTGTACTTCGAAACAATTCCTATATGGCGGAGCTTGTTGCCGCGGAAAGTGTAGACCTCCCCCACTTCGCCGGCACCACTGATGACCTTCAGCACCGTTATGTCGGTAACATACGACTTCGGGAAGCGCTTGAAAATGACACTGAAAACATCCTCTTTCGACATCCCGACATGCACCCCGTTCTCCAATTTCACCTCGGGGTCGGTGATGAACCCCGCTATCATTTCAACGTTGCCGGTGGTAATGCTGCGGTACATGTCGATATAGCTGTCGTCCAGACGACGCAACGTGTTGACGGATACCACCATCGAGTCGTAGTAGTTCTTGTAGCCCACCTCGCGATACCACTGCAGCTGCGTGCTGGTGATGTACTGCTCCACGTTCTCCCACTTGCCTATGGGATAGATGACATGATCCGAAAGGGCATAGACCGTCATGGTATCTGCCAGAACCTTGATATCCTTGACCATATACTCCGGCTTGGAATATGTCATCATACGCATGGCCTTGGCACGCGAACTAATCTCCTGGGCTGGCAATGCCGACAGAAATGTCACAAAAAAAGCAATAAAAAATATTTTTTTCATCTTCAGTCATTATTGTTTGTTATTAACGCTACATTATCGAGATTATTACATCCGACGGTTTTTTTTTCAGATTTTCGAAAAAAATAAACTATTTTTGCATTTCATTTTCCTGATGCCAGGAATCCGCCCACACAACACAATAATCATTGTCACAATGGATTACATCAACATCATCGCCACTGCTCTCAACCTTGGCTCACGCCAGGTGGAAAAAACCATAGAACTGCTCGAACAGGGAGCCACAGTGCCTTTCGTGGCACGCTACCGAAAAGAGGCTACGGGCAACCTCAACGAGGTGCAGATTGCCGCCATTCGCGACATGCTGCTTAAGCTCAAAGAAATAGACAAACGTCGCGAGACTATCATTTCAAGCATCGAACAACAAGGCAAAATGACCGACGAGCTGCGCGACAGACTGCTCAAAGCCGAGACACTGACCGAACTCGAAGACCTCTACCTCCCCTTCAAGCCCAAACGCAAAACCCGCGCCTCTGTAGCCATCGAACGGGGGCTGGAGCCCCTGGCCGACGAACTGATGAGACAACGCTCCGACAATGTGGAAACGCTTGCCGAACGCTACGTGAACATCGAGAAAGGTGTGGAATCGGCCGACGACGCACTCGCTGGCGCACGCGACATCATCGCTGAACGCGTCTGTGAGGACCTGCCCGTCCGCAACAAAGTACGCAACATATTCCGCCGCACTGCCATGCTGACGTCGAAAGTGGCCAAAGACAAGGAGGACGAGGCCGCAAAATTCAAGTCGTGGTTCGACTGGAAAGAGCCGGCAATGCGTGCCCCGTCGCACCGCCTCCTCGCCCTCTTCCGCGGCGAGGACGAGGGGATGCTCAACGTCAAGATACAGCCCGAAGAGGAGACACAAGCCGTCGAAGCCATCGAACGTCAACTGATACATGCCCGGAACGAAGCTTCCAGCCAGGTATCCATGGCTATCAAGGACGGCTACAAACGACTTCTGGCACCACAAGTGGAGACCGAGTTCCGCAACATGCTCAAAGAGAAAGCCGACAAAGAAGCCATACGTGTCTTCGCTGAGAACCTGCGGCAGCTGCTGCTCGCCGCCCCCCTCGGCCAGAAACGCACCCTCGCCATCGACCCCGGCTTCCGCACAGGATGCAAGGTGGTGTGCCTCGACGCCCAGGGGCAGCTGCTTCACAACGAGACCATCTACCCCTTCACGTCGGTACGAGAGGAACACGCTGCCATCAGCAAACTCGAAGCCCTTGCCGAAGCCTTCAAAATAGAGGCCATAGCCATCGGCAACGGCACCGCAGGCCGCGAAACCGAGGAAATCGTGAAACGATGCCGCTTCAAAAACAAACTCATAGCCGTCATGGTCAGCGAGAGCGGCGCTTCAGTGTACAGCGCCAGCGAGGTGGCCCGACGCGAGTTCCCCGACTACGACGTCACCGTGCGCGGCGCCGTCAGCATCGGACGCCGTCTCATGGACCCCCTCAGCGAACTGGTCAAGATAGACCCCAAAAGCATCGGAGTGGGCCAGTACCAACACGACGTGGACCAGAAGATGCTGGCCGCCAGCCTTCAGGATACCGTGGAGAGCTGCGTCAACAGCGTGGGTGTCGAACTTAACACCGCTAGCGCCGAACTGCTCTCCTACGTCAGCGGCATAGGTCCATCACTGGCAGCCAAAATCGTCGACTACCGCAACCGCAACGGCGCTTTCGCCAACCGGCAAGAGCTGCTGAACGTGGAACGACTCGGCAACAAGGCTTTCGAACAGTGTGCTGGCTTCCTACGTGTTCGCGAGAGCAGAAACCCTCTGGACCGCAGTGCAGTGCACCCCGAACGCTATGCCCTCGTGGAACGCATGGCCAAAGGGGTGGGGGCATCGGTGGAGCAACTAATGAATGACAAGGCACTCCGCAGCAAGATCGACATCAGCCAGTTCGTCACCGACGACTGCGGCCTGCCGACACTACAGGACATCATGAAAGAACTCGAAAAACCCGGCCTCGACCCCAGAGCCAAATTCGAAGTTTTCGAATTCGACAAGAGCGTCAGCCGCATAGAAGACCTTCAGGAGGGCATGGTGCTGCCCGGCATCGTCACCAACATCACCGCCTTCGGCGCATTCGTCGACGTCGGAGTCCATCAGGACGGCCTCGTCCACATCTCGCAGTTGGCAAACCGCCGCGTCAACGACCCCGCCGAGGTTGTCCATCTCCACCAGCACGTCCAGGTCCGCGTCATCGAGGTTGACCTCAAACGTAACCGCATCTCCTTGAGCATGAAGAACATCTAACTTCACCTTCAACCATTCACCATCCACCTTCCTCTATCTTGAAACAGATTCTCCTCATCAACGATGTCGTAGGCCACAGCCATGTCGGCATGGTCGCCATGATGCCCATCCTCACCTATATGGGCCATGCCACCTACAACCTGCCCACGGCTCTCGTCTCCAACACCTTGGACTACGGCAGGTTCAACATCCTTGAAACCACAGACTATATGCGTGGCGTGCTTCCCGTATGGCAACAGCTGGGATTCTCGTTCGATGCCGTCTGCACTGGCCTTATGTTCAGCGAGAAACAAGCCGACCTGGTCGCCGACTACTGCGCTCGCTTACGCGACAAAGGCACCACAATCTTCGTCGACCCCATCATGGGCGACGCCGGACGCCTCTACAACGGCATGACCCACCGGCAGGTGGAACTGATGCGCCACATGGTAGGCATGGCCGACCTCTGCTTCCCCAACTACACGGAAGCAAGCCTGCTGACCGACATACCGTTCCGCAAAGAGGGAATGTCTGGCGACGAAGCACGCCGCATGCTCGACTGCCTCTGCGAGCTGGGGTCCAAGACAGCCATCATCACCAGCGCCAACGTCGAAGGCAAAAGCTGCGTGATAGGCAAACGCAGCATTACGCCACTCAATGGTTTTCAACAACTTAAATGCGACGGCCTCTATTTTAAACTTGACTATGACGAAATCCCCGTGCTCTTCCACGGCACAGGCGACATCTTCTCGGCAGTGCTGATTGGCAACCTCCTGAACGGAAGCACCTTAAAAGAAAGCACACAAAGAGCCATGACTGTAGTAAGCAGCCTGATAGACCGCAACCGCCACTTGCCAGACAAAGAAGGAGGCATCCCCATTGAGAAATGCCTCGACCTGCTCTAAAGGCTACAGATAGCTTCTGTCATGGCATTCATGGCCAAGCACATCTGACGCGTCAAAGGGATACGCCTGTTCTGGTGTGGCCATGGGGCAAGGATGAGGAATCGTCCCTCACAGCAAGCCTCATAGTAGGCATGTCCGGGCTTGGAGAAACTGTTAAAACCCCACGGTGTGATGAAAACTATCGGCATGCCCGCATCGAGTGCTGCACGCATCACCCTCTGTTCTCCCTTCGAAATTGCCGGCGACACAAGGACAGATCCTGAACGGGCAATCCCAAGGAAATGTGCCACACGCTCCTCTATCTGTGCATCGGTAAGGCTACGGGAAAGCTGCACCTGCACCTTCGAAGGATGAGCTAGCAAGAAACGGTTTCCGATGGCAGTATAGGTGCGTCCGCCGACCTCAAGTCCGAACTGAACCCTGAAATAGTCCGGGAAAGCGCGACGCAAAGCCAGCCTGCGAGGGTTGTCGACGAGGTAGTCAATCCACCTGTTCAATTCGCCGTCGCCAGAAAGTATGTGGTCATTATAGCCGAGGCTCCATAGCATGCCGTTGTGGCGGTTGTCAAGGCTTCTGTCACGTTTGGTGCCTGACGTGCAGGGCGTCAACGGCTGCAACGACACCTTCGCAAGCTGCGACACAGTCGCAACACAGTCGACAACGAGTCGTTTTCCACCATCACCCGCAGCAACCGGAACGTCAGCTTCCACAGGTGCCGCATTCCAACGAGCGGCATCTGCCGCCTCTCCCCCCTCCTGCCGTCGCCGTCTCTCCTGCCGTCGCCGTCCCTCCTGCCGTCTCCTCCCCTGGTCCCAGCACAATTTGTCTATAGAGCCGATTGGTGCCAGTCTTGAAGCCCTTAACGACCGTCCCGAGATGTTTCTCCATTTTCCTCGTCACGAAGAGGATCCCATGCAGATGGTCAGGCATTATCTGGAGTGCCAATGGCTGGACTTCTGGGTAATAGTTCTTGATTCCATCCCATTCCCTGCACACCGCCCTCCCGAGTTCTGAGAGTTCCACACGAGGACCGTCCTTGTCATATTTGTCCGCCCTCACGTTCCCCACCAGCTTTCCCAGCAACGGCCGCCGACCTTCCACCGTCATCGTAATCAAGTATATCCGCCGCGAGGTGTAGTCGTGGCCAATACGGCGACGCAACATCGACGCTTTCAGTTCTCCGGCATACGCCTTGCTGTTCTCGTAGCGTATCCAGTCCATGCACTATTTGCGACAGAGTGTGATAAACGGTATCAGTATCTCCTCCAGCGAGACGCCCCCATGCTGGAATGTGTTCATGTAGTACTGCACGTACTGGTTGTAGTTGTTGGGATAGGCAAAGAAGTCTCCTGCCCGGGCGAAGATATACGGTGAGGTGACGTATCGCTTGGGGAGGAATATCTTTCGAGGCTCCTTCACCTCGAAGACCTGTTTGGGATTGTAGTCCAGAAGGCGTCCCTGCTTGTAACGTAGATTGACCGAGATGCCGCGGTCCCCTTTCACCCTGACAGGATTGTCGATACGTACCGACCCATGGTCGGTGGTGATGACCACATTAGCATCATGGTCGGCAAGAAACCTGATGACATCAAGCAGGGGCGAATGCTCCATCCAAGAAAGAGTAACCGACCGGTAAGCACGCTCGTCCTCCGCCAGTTCGCGAACGATATTGCTGTCGGTGCGGGCATGCGACAACATGTCGATAAAATTGTAGATGATGATATTGAGCTTGTTGTGCATCAGGTTAGGCAGGCTGTCGACCAGTCGCTTGCCGTGCTGGGCATTCAGGACCTTGTTGTAGCTATGCTTAATGTTATATCCATGGCGGCGCAGGTTCTCGCCCATGAGTTCACTCTCGAACTGGTTCTTGAACCCCTCCTCGTCTTCGTTGACCCAATACTGGGGGTACTTCGACTCAATCTCCGAAGGCATCAGGCCGGCGAACATGGTGTTGCGTGCAAACTGCGTGGTGGTAGGCACGATGCTGTAGTAGATGTCGTCACGTTCGGTACGCAGATACTGTTCCACCAGCGGCTGTATGTAGCGCCACTGGTCGTAGCGGAAGTTGTCGATGACAATCATAAAAGTGGGACGGTCGTCTTCCAGCAGAGGGAAAAGGCGTTCGCGAACCACCGTTGAGGACATCAACGGTTTTTCAGCCTTTCCGTTGACCCAGTCGATATAGTTGTGCTCGTAGAACCGGCAGAAAAGCTGGTTGGCCTCGGCTTTCTGCGATCGGAAAATCTCATGTATGTTCTCATCGTTGGTGTCGGCAAGTTCCAAGTCCCAGTATACCAACTTGCGGTACAGGTCCACCCACTCGTCGGCGTCGAGACGGTTGCCGAGCTGCATGCTGATGTCGCGGAACTGCTGTTGGTACGAAAAAGTCGATTTCTCGCTTACAAGTCGCTTGGATACGGTATGTTTCTTGACGGAGAGGAGGATCTGGTTGGGGTTGACAGGTTTGATAAGGTAATCCGAGATCTTGCCGCCGAGGGCTTCGTCCATGATGTGTTCCTCCTCGCTCTTGGTGATCATTATCACTGGCAGCTGGGGTCGCAGTCGCTTGATTTGAGTGAGGGTGTCGAGTCCACTGATTCCCGGCATGTTTTCATCAAGGAAGACGAGGTCAAATTCTTTTTCGGCAAGCTCGTCGAGTGCTTCGGAACCTGAAGTCACGGCGGTTACGCTATAACCTTTGTCTTCCAGAAAAAGGATATGGGGTTTGAGAAGGTCTATCTCATCGTCTGCCCAAAGTATGGATGTCATAATATATGGAGTTAACAGTTAAAAGTTGAGAGTTTGGAGCCAAAGGATTGTTGTCCGTCGAGTCAATCCTGTCCGTTTAGTCCCTCTGTTTTTTTTCTCAAAGAACGGCAAACGCAATTTTTTCGTATGTTCGCCGTTAAGCTTAACGAACTTTAACTATCATCATACATCACACGACGCAATGCATCTTACTGACATTTATTGCGGTTCGAAAGCAGTGGACAGCCTGAAGCAAGGACTGTCGGCAAGTGGTGCGCGCCTCCACGTCACCGGCCTCACCGGCAGCCTGACTGCCACGGTGGGCGCAGCCCTTTGCAAGGAGCTCAGCGACCGCAACTTCATGTTCATCGTAGGCGCCAAAGAAGACGCCTACTATCTCCAGAACGACCTCGAAACCCTGCTTGACGATGGCAGCAACGACAACAGCGAGAAAAGCGTAATGCTTTTCCCCACCACCTACCGGCGTCCTTACCAGACCGAAGAGACCGACAACGCCAATGTGTTGATGCGTTCGGAAGTCGTCAAACAGCTTGCCGGCGGGCGAAGGCTGGTAATAGTGAGCTATCCCGAAGCCCTTGCCGAGAAGGTGGTGTCGTCGAAGACCCTCACCAGCAACACCCTGCAGATCCACAAGGGCAGCCATCTGGACATGGACTTCGTGATGGACGTGATGCAGGAGTATGGCTTTGAACGCGTCGACTTCGTGACGCAACCCGGCGAGTATGCGGTCAGGGGCGGCATCATGGACATCTTCTCGTTCGCCAACGAGATGCCCTTCAGGATAGAGTTCTTCGACGACACCGTGGACTCGCTGCGCAGCTTCGACACCGTAAGCCAGCTGTCTGTCAGACACTACGACAGCGTGACGATAATCCCCAACCTCGAAGGCAGGGAAAGCCACGTCGGCAAGGAGGAGAGCAAAGTGAACATCCTCGACTATTTCAGCGGCGAGGATGTCGTATGGGTGCAGGGCCTCATGTACGTCTGCGAAACCATAGAGAAATGCTTTGCCACAGCAAGGAGCGAACATGACAAGATACAGGCCGACCGCGAGAAGGGACTGGTACGCCTGCAGGCCTCCCCTCCCCAAGAGCTGTACTCCGACGCCAACACCTTCCTCAAGGCACTGATCGGATGCAGGGTGGTAGAGTCGGGCAACTCATTCTTCTTCAACAGCACACCAAATCGCCAACCCGGCAACCAAACAACCATCGAGACCCACAGCGAGCTCCAGCCTTCGTTCAACAAACAATTCGAGATGCTCAAGAACACGCTCTCGGACTACAGCGACAAAGGCTACAAGCTCTTCATCAGCGTCAGCAGCGAACAGCAGCAACGACGCCTTGACAAGCTCTTCCAGGAAGGTGACAACCTTCGGTTTTCAATCTTCAGTTTTCAATTGTCCAAGGGCTTCATCGACCACGACGAACGGCTGCTCTGTTTCACCGACCATGAAATCTTCGAACGCTACCACAAATACACGGTACGCGACATGAGCCAGAGCCGCGAAGCCCTGACACTCAAGGAGCTGTTCGAGCTGAAACCCGGCGACTATGTGACGCACATCGACTATGGCGTAGGGCGCTTCTCCGGCCTCGAAAAGATAGAGACCAACGGGCGGCAGCAAGAAGTCATACGTCTGATATACAAGAACAACGACACTCTCTACATAAGCATCCACGGACTCCACAAGATAAGCCGCTATGTAGGCAAAGAGGGTCAGGCTCCCACCCTCAACCGCCTGGGCAGCAAGACCTGGCAGGTGCTGAAGCAGAAGACCAAAAAGCAAATCAAGGACATAGCCAAAGACCTCATAGCCCTCTATGCCAAACGCAAGGCCACGCGTGGGTTTGCCTTCAGCGCCGACAGCTATCTTCAGAACGAACTGGAAGCAAGCTTCATGTATGAAGACACTCCCGACCAGCTGAAGGCCACCATCGACGTGAAGAACGACATGGAAGCCCCCTCGCCAATGGACCGTCTGGTGTGCGGCGACGTGGGGTTTGGCAAAACCGAGGTGGCCATACGCGCCGCCTTCAAGGCTGTGTGCGACAGCAAGCAAGTGGCAGTCCTTGTCCCCTCTACGATTCTGGCCTTCCAGCACTACAACACCTTCTGCGAGCGACTGAAAAACATGCCCGTCAACATCGACTACCTTAACCGCTTCCGCACGACAAAAGAGAAAAACCAGATTGCACAAAATCTGGAAGACGGCAAAATAGACATCCTGATAGGGACACACGCCATCACCAACAGCAAGCTGAAGTTCAAAGACCTGGGACTCCTTATCATCGACGAGGAACAGAAATTCGGCGTCAGTGTCAAAGAGAAGCTGAAACAGGCGCGCACCAATGTCGACGTGCTCACCCTCACGGCGACACCCATCCCACGCACCCTGCAGTTCTCCCTCATGGGTGCCCGCGACCTCAGCGTCATCCAGACGCCACCACCAAACCGCCAACCCATCGAGACGGAACTGCTCCCATTCAGCGAAGAAACCATCCGCGACGCCATACTCTACGAGCTGTCCCGCAGCGGGCAAGTATTCTTCATCTCCAACCGCGTGGAGAACCTGCCCGAAATGGCCGGCATGGTGAGCCGTCTGGTGCCTGACGCACGTATAGCCATGGCTCACGGACAGATGGACGGCAAAGAGGTGGAGCAGACCATGCTGAAGTTCATCGACGGCGAGATAGACGTCCTCGTGGCCACCGCCATCATCGAGAACGGCCTCGACATCCCCAACGCGAACACCATGATCATCAACAATGCGCAACAGTTCGGTCTCAGCGACCTGCACCAGATGCGCGGACGCGTGGGACGCAGCAACCGCAAAGCCTTCTGCTATATGATGATACCCTCCTTCAGCGTACTCACCGACGAAGCACAGAAACGCATGCGCGCCATCGAGGAATTCTCGGCTGTGGGCAGCGGGTTCAACCTGGCCATGAGAGACCTCGACATCCGTGGCGCAGGCAACATCCTGGGAGCCGAACAGAGCGGCTTCATCAGCGAGATAGGCTACGACATGTACCACAAAATCCTCAACGAAGCCTTAGAAGAACTGAAAGAGACCGACTTCCACGACCTCTTCTACGGTAACCAAGACACACCCACGTCACATCAGGCATCAAACAATTCAAACAATCAGGCAATCAAACAATCAAACAATACGACGTTCGTCAAGGAATGCGTCATCGAGACCGACCTTGAGGTGCTACTTCCCGACGACTATGTGACCAACATCAGCGAACGTCTGCAACTCTACAAAGAACTCAACGAACTCGTCACCGACGAGGAACTCGACCACTACCGCGAACGCCTCATCGACCGGTTCGGTCCCATTCCCCCCGCGACCCAGGAGCTCATCATGACCATCACACTGCGGCGTATGGCCAAAGACTTCGGCATCGAGAAACTGGTGCTGAAACAGGACAAGATGGTTTGCTACTTCACTGCCAACCAGCAAAACCCCTTCTACCAGTCAGCCAACTTCACGAAGCTGATAGAATATGCACAAGCGCATCAACGCTCCGTCCGCCTCCGCGAGACAGCCGAACGCCTCTCGCTTGTCTGCGACAACGTCACTTCCATCCGCACAGCCATCGACAAGCTCCACCAACTAACCTCATGACCTCATCAGACAAGCCCCTCTAGATTGTCTAGAGCATCTGGTTTGTCTGGAGCATCTGGTTTGTCTAGAGCGTCTATCCTTCAAAAAAAATAAAAAAAACGTTAATTTTAACGAAAAATTCTTACTTTTGCATAGAAAGAGATAGTGTTTGCCATGGCAAATATCATCCCATAAAACGCATTATCAACTTACTATGTCAAAGTATGGAAATAGAAATAACCCGACTTTTTGACCTTCTCGACCATCTTGTGGTCAACCACCCCAAAGACGACATCCTCGCCGGAAAAGTGAACGGCGAATGGGTACGCTACAGTTCACACGACTATTACAAATACGCCCACTTCATGGCCTACGGGCTCATGGAGATGGGCATCAAGCCCGGAGAGCGCGTCATAACCATCTCCAACAACTGTCCTGAGTGGAACTTCATCGATATGGCCCTTGCCATGACAGGCGCCATACATGTGCCTGTGTACCCCACCCTCTCGACCGAGAACTACCTCCATATCTTCCGCCACAGCGAAGCCCGGCTCATCCTCGTCAGCAGCAAAGTGCTCCTCAACCGTATCCGCCCCGCATTGAACCAACTCGACAACAGACCCGACATCTACACCCTGGCCAATATCGAAGGCGAACACCGCACACTCGAAATTCTCAAGCTCGGCATCGCCAACCGCGAGAAGCACCTCGCCGAACTGGAGCTCCGCAAGGAGCAGACCAAACCCGACGACTGGCTCACCCTCATCTACACCAGCGGCACCACCGGCGACCCCAAGGGGGTCATGCTCTCACACCGCAACATCTGCTCCAACTTCCTCGCCCACTCCAAGGTCAACCCCATGACCGCCGACTGCCGTGTGCTCTCTTTCCTGCCCCTCAACCACGTCTTCGAACGTTCGATGAACTACCACTTCCAGCATCATGGCTGCAGCATCTACTACGCCGAGAGCATGGGTACCCTGCAACGCGACATGGCCGACATCGGATGCGGCGGCTTCTGCGCCGTGCCACGCGTACTCGAGATGTTCTACGACAAGCTCTACGCCGCCGGCAAGGACTTCGCGCCCCTGAAGAAAGCCATCTATTTCCGCGCCTTCAAGCATGGCATGCGCTACGACAACGGCATAATCAAGAAAGTGTCCGTCTGGTATCAAATCGCACACCGTTTCTTCGACTATATGGTCTACCGCCACTGGAGAGAGAAATTCGGCGGCAACCGCTTGATTATCATCAGCGGCGGCAGCAGCATCCCCGAACGCCTCGTCCGCCTCTTCAGTGCCGCCGGCATGAACATCTATGAAGGCTATGGCCTCAGCGAGACATCGCCGGTAATTGCCGTCAACAACCCCGTCGACGGACTGGTGCGCTACGGCACTGTGGGACCCATGCTCAGCAGCACCGAGATGAAAATAGCCGACGACGGAGAAATCCTCACACGCGGTCCTCACGTCATGATGGGCTATTACAAAGACCCCGAATACACAGCCGAAATCATCGATGCCGACGGCTGGTTCCACACCGGCGACATCGGCAAGCTCATTGGCGGCAAGTACCTCAAAATCACCGACCGCAAAAAAGACATCTTCAAACTCTCCGCCGGCAAATATGTCGCCCCTCAGGTGATTGAAAACAAACTACGCGAGTCCGAATACATCGACCAGGTGATGGTCATCGGCGAGAACCAGAAAATCGCCGCCGCCATCATCTCTCCCAACTTCAACACGCTCCACTACTGGGCCCTCAAACACCACCTTCACTACCGCGACAACCTCAAACTCATCGAACTCCCCGAAGTGAACAAAAAGATGCAGGAGGTGATCGACCAGTACAACAAGGAGTTTGCAACTCATGAACAAATCAAGAAGTTCCGCCTCGTCAGCGAAGAATGGACTACTGCCAACGGACTCCTCTCCCCTACCCTCAAGGTGCGTCGCAAACTGCTACAGGACAAGTACAAAGACCTTATCGTCGATATTTTCGGCATCCAGGACGACACGAAATCCGGACTTTTCTCTGCCTTCCGCTCCATCGAACTGCCCTCCATCAAGCTCCCGTTCAAAGAAAATTAGCATCGCACAACGTTATAGACATCAACATCTTAAACCCTTTTCGGCACTCTTGTCGCAAAAAAAATTTGCCCACTCTCCGAAAATAATGTACTTTTGCACGCTCTTTTGAGCAAAGGGAAGACCCTTTTTGAGTTCCGACTCTCATGTCCCATGGTGTAATGGTAGCACATCAGATTTTGGTTCTGCTTGCCCAGGTTCGAATCCTGGTGGGACAACAATTTGAAAACCAATTGATTAAAAATTGGTTTTCTTTTTTTATCCCCATTTTAAACGGAATTACTGCAATACAGGCGTTTACAATTTATAAATCCCCATAGATGTTTGAATAAAATATTTTATATTCAAACATATTGTTTCACAAACATTTCTACAATTTTTCTACACACTTTCCAAATGATAGAATTAAAAAATGTTTGTATAGTTTAATTTTTATTTATACCTTTGCAGTATGAAAAAACAGTCAAAAGAAATAAAATATTCGTTTATCTACAACAGACGCAATAAGTTAAACAAAAAAGGGCTTGCGGCTGTTGAATTGTATTTGTTTTTTGATGGCGAAAAAAAGTATATAACAACAGAGATTTTTATTAAACCAGAGAATTGGAACGAAAAAAAACAGAGGGTGAAAGCCTGTAACGATGTGCAGACCCACAACACAAAATTAGACGAGATAGAAAAAACTATTATAGAATATAAAACTAATATAATAGCAAATGGCGGAGTTTACTCAATGGCAGACCTTGAAAGGCAGATATACAGGCGCAACAGCAACAAATTTCTTGATTTTATGGACAGGGAAATAAACAACAGAGACACGAAGAACAGCACAAAAAAGACACAGAGAGTTGTTTATAACCACCTGTTAGCATTTAAACCAAATGTGACGTTTGGAGAGATAAATTATGCTTTCGTGAAAGATTTTGAAAGGTATTTAAGGAGACAGGGAATGCAAGATGTTTCGATTGAAAGATGTATGAAAGCACTACACATTTACACAAACGAGGCAGTTAAAAGAGATTTGATTGATATACGTTTCGATCCATTCAGGAAATACAGTATTAAAGTAAAGAAAAAAGACCCTGTATTTCTCACAGGTGAAGAGTTGAAACGAATAGAAGTATTAAATTATTCAGATAATAATTTAGAATATGTGCGAAACCTGTTTTTGTTTTCCTGTTATACAGGAATGAGAATTAGCGATGTGCAAGATTTGAGAAAGACAGATATTAAAAAGCGTATTATTGATGGCGTAGAGGTGAAAGAGATTGTCAGAGACACCATAAAACACGGTACGCCTGTTTGTATACCAATATCAGAGATGTTTGATAATAGAATAATTGATATACTGAAAAGGCATACAGAGCCAACAGGGGAAAAAGTATTTAGACAATTGGCACAACCAACAATAAACAGACTGCTAAAAACAATAGCGAGTGATGCCGGAATTGAAAAGAATTTGCATTTTCACACGGCACGGCACACTTGCGGAACTCAATTAACTATCATTACAAAAGATTTGGGAATAGTGCAAAAAGTTTTAGGGCATAAAGACTCCCGAACAACGCAGTTATATTCACACCTAACAAGTAATGATGTAGTAAACACAATGAGGGAATGTTTTAAGAAACAATAAATATTATTAATTATGAGCAAATTAACAATTAAACATTTCTTGAATAAGAAATTGAAACCTATTGTTATTGGCGAAAACTGCGAATATCCTGTATATGTGCAAATTGTCCACAAGCGACACGTACAGCAAATAAAATCTTTACTTTTGGGATATATGGACGAAATTTCATTTGAAAGAAAGAAAACACATTATTTGATACACAGAGAAACTGAATTAATTGAGAGGTTATATGAATACGCAGAGAGTATAATAAGTGATTTTGATATTAGAAAAATGAGCGTAACCACACGCGAACTATTAGAATGGTACACAAAACCACTTAACAGCATAATTACGGAAGAAAGCCCATATAAAAAACTTACAGACTTTATTGAGATGATAAGCACACTTACAGAAAAAAAAACAGGGAGTAAAATAAATTTTGACATACTTTTTGATTGGGAAAACACAATGGCGTTTTTAGAGACAAACAAAACAGAACTTGCAAAAATAGGAATAATGGCAGACGAAATAATTGAAGAGAAACCCAAAGATGTATTTATTAGATTTGGCAATGAAATATTATGGGGAATACGTAATAATGATTATGATACAGATATTGCTGAAAACGCAATGGAATATGATAAAATTTTCGACAATGTAAATAAAAAAACAAGAGGAAGTGACGAATGGAAAACCGCAGTATTAGAAGCAGAAAAATTAAGATTTAAATACTATCCAGATTGGATTGTTGATAATATTATACATTGTCCTAATGTATTTAATTTTCAAAATGACAAAGAAACAGAAAAGTATTGTACAGATAACGAAGTGGACAAAAAAGAGATAGAAGTTATAATAAAAAGAAATTTTTGCAAAATGATAAAAAAGTAAATGCACAGCATTTTACAATCAAACAACCAATTCACATATCGGTATTTTGCAAATGTTAGCGCCAAATCAAAGTTAGGGCGTGACCCGAAAGCAGAGAGCCACAGAGAACCACTATTAAAAATGAACGTCTGAAAATGCAATTTGTTAGATAAAACATTTTTCACAACAGGCAGCACCCACCATCGGACACCGACACTCACACCATACAGGCAGATGTGCAGCACCTCGACAGCCTGTATTGACAACAGCACAAACCATCAGAGGGCAACAGTCAGCACCGACCATTAGACACCGACACTCACACCATACAGGCAGATGTGCCACCTCGACAGCCTGTATTGACAACAGCACCAACCATCAGAGGGCAACAGTCAGCACCGACCATCAGACACCGACACTCACACCATACAGGCAGATGTGCCACCTCGACCGCCTGTATTGACAACAGTTTTTTTGCATTAATTATAGCAGTGTAAAAAACACAAAATAAAATGTTAGATTTGTTAGAAATGTTAGATTATTGTTTTATAGATGTTTATATGATTAATAAATGTTAGATTTCTAACATTTCTAACATTTTGTTGTTATATTATTGAATATCAATATTCTAACATTCTAA
>JAFSKP010000081.1 GCA_017448905.1 Bacteroidales bacterium
CGCAGGTACACTCATAAAGGCAATAGGTGCCGTGGATGCATCTGAGTTCTGTTCCTGGTCTGCGGTGCTTCACCGCCCATTCTGGATGTGCCATAACTATATTTTGTTTGATGTATTACGTGTATAACGTAATACATCAAACAAAATTGTGTGGGAAATGTTAAATATTTATAAATGAAAATTAAATAGTTACAATGGACAGTCTCGTTTACCCATATGTATTATGTGAAAAATTGGGAAGTTATGGATAATTATTATTGCAAATAAAAAACCTCACAATCAGTTAATTGTGAGGTTTTTCTTGTTGTCCTACCTGGATTCGAACCAAGACAAGCTGATCCAGAGTCAGATGTGCTACCGTTACACCATAGGACAGTGCCAATTATGAATTTTGAATTCAGAGTTTAGAAATCCAGGTTTCGCCATTCATTATTTTCTCTGAAAACGGTTGCAAAAGTACATGTTTTTTGCTTATCAGCCAAATTTTTTTTATTTTTTTTTGTATTGTGCTGTTATTGTGGATTTTTTGATATTGGTTTTTGTCGTTTTCCTGTCATTTGTTGAGACTGTTGAAAGGCATTTTTATACAGAAATGGGCTCTGTCAGACAGAGCCCATTCGGATGATTGCGATTATGCGTTGAAATAGAGACTGTTATTGGTCAGAGCTTGTCGTAGACGATGAGGATGAGGAGTTGCCTTCAGCTTCGCTGCCGCTCTGGCTGTTCTTCTCGAGCTCCATCTTGCCGAAGCGGAGGGTGATGCCGGCACTGATGTAGCGGCTGTTGAGGGTGCGGCTCTTGCTCTCGCTGCGGACGAATGGGTTGGTGTTGGTGGTGGCGTTGCCGATGGTTTTGCCCCAGTTGAAGATGTCCTGCACGTTGATGAAAGCGCTGAGCTTGCGGTTGAAGAAGTCGGCACGCACACCCATGTTGACCCAGTAGCGTGCGCTGCGTGTGCTCATGAGGCCTAGAGTGGGGGAGGTGTAGTTGGCGGAGGCATGGATCTGGTAGCGGTTCCATACCTTGGTCCACATGTTGAGGCGGATGCTGTAGCTCCACTTGCTGTCCTCGTAGGGGTCCTGGCCAAGCTTGTCGTACTGCATGCTGTAGCCGTAGTCGTAGAGGTTGGCGTAGAGGCGCATGTTGAAGAATCCGGAGGGACGGTAGGTGGCGTTGAGCGACGTTCCGTAACGCCAGGAGTTGCCGATGTTGTAAGGCATGGTGTACTGGATGGCGCGGCCGATAATCTCGTCGATGCCGTCGGTCTGGTCGGTGAGGTTGTCGATCTCGCCGGTGGAGAGGCGTCCGTAGCCTTCGAGTCCGAGGCTGCCCCAGTTGTAGAACTTGGTCCATCCGGCCTCGGCGTTGTGGGTGTAGCTCTGCGTGAGGTCGCGGTTGCCGGTGCTGTAGCTGTCCTCTGAATACTTCTTGTAGGTGCTGAGGTCGCTGCCGCTGGGGTTTCGCATACGCAGCGAATAGTTGAGCTTGAAGTTGTGCATCTGCTCTGTGCGGTAGCTGAGGTGGATGGAAGGGTTGTAGGTGATGAAGTTCTTGGTGTAGTCGTCGCCGTCACCGCTGGTCTCGGTATAGGCGAAATGGAGGTTGGTGAGTTTGGCACCCATGCCGAGTTGGAGGGTGAAGCCGCCGAAGCGGTGTGTCCATTCGACGTCGGCATCGGCCTCGTTCTCATGCTCTTCGAAGACATAGCGGCGCAGCTTGTCGTAGAGGTCGTCGCTGAGGGTGGTGCCGTCTTCGACGTAGGCCTCGGAGAGGATGTAGGGGCGGTAGTCGGAGCGGGAGTTGTCGGTGCCGAAGTTGAGTCCGTAGCTCATTTCGCCTTTCTCGCTGTAGGGGCGGTTGTAGCGGCTGCGGATGCTCACGTCGGTGCCGCTGGAGCGGCTGTCGTAGTACTTGTACATGTTCTGGTTGTAGGACGACGTGTCGGTCTCCCAGTATTCGCGCAGGAAGCTGCTGCCGCTGCTATTGTTGTTGGTGGAGCCGAAGAGGAAGATGCGCAGGTTGTGGCCGTTCTTGTCGAACTTCTTGGTGTAGTTGCCTCCGAACATGCCGAAGAAGTTGAGCGCGTCGCGGTCGTTGGCCATGCGGTAGGAGTAGCTTTGCGGGGTTTGGCCGAAGTGGTAGCGGTAGTGGTGGGTCGAGTCGCCGCCCCAGTTGTTGCCGTAGTTGAAGTTGCCCCACACGCCGGCGTCGCTCATGCTGTCGATTTCGTAGTCGATATGGAGGCCGATGCTGCCGTTGAGTGACTGCTGGTTGTTCCAGGAGCTGTCGCGCTCGACGGTGCTGAGCTGTAGCGAGTCGATGCTGCCCGTGAAGGTGGAATCCACGCGCCAGGAGTCGCCATGTGTGGTGCTGTAGCGGAGGTTGGTGAAGAGGTTGATGCTCAGCCGCTCGTTGGCCCAGGTGTAGCTGAGCCAGGGGCTGACGTTGGGCTGTGTGGCGCCGTTGATGCCGAAGCTGATGAAGTGGTTCTTCTTGATATGGGCCGAGGTGATGATGTTGATGACGGCGTCAGCCTCGGTAGCGTACTTGGCGGAGGGGTTGGTGATTGTCTCGATGCGGTCGAGAGCGTTGGCGGGGAGCGTCTGCAGGTAGGTCTTGAGGTTCTCGGAGGTGAGCTTCGAGGGTTTGTCGTTGACCCAGATCTCGACGCTGCTGACGCCACGCAGGGTGATGTTGCCCTCGACGTCGACCTCCACGCCAGGGGCGTTCTGTAGTGCGTCCTCTGTGGTTCCGGACTGTATGGTGGGGTCGTCGGCGACGTTGTAGACCATTTTCTCGCCGTCCATGGCATAGAGGGGACGTGCTGCGGTGATGGTCACTGTCTTAAGTGCTGCGGAACCGGCTTTCATGTTGATGACACCCATGGCGGTGTTGTTGCTGACGCTGACGGGAATGAAGCGGGTGGCGTAGCCTATGTAGCTGACACGCAGCAAGTACTCGCCAGCCGGTACCTCTTTGACTTCGAAGTATCCGTTGGCGTCGGTGACTGCACCTTTGACGAAACTGCTGTCTTCCTTCTCGAGAAGGGTAACGTTACAGTACATCAGAGGTTCGTTCTTTGTGCTGTCGATAAGCGAGCCCACGACCTTGAATGTGCTGCCGGCTTTGACGTTTTTTTTCTGTTTGACTGTGGTGCTTTTCTGCTGGGTCTGCTGCATCTGCCGGTCGCTGCGGGGGCCGCGTGGACCTCCCGGGAACCCCGGGAATCCGCCTCCCGGGGGAGGACCGCCAGGACCGCCCGGTTGGGCAAAGAGGTTGACAGAAGAGAGTGCGAAGACAATCAGGAGCATCATGAGCCTAGAGGCAGAATTGAGAAACGTGCCTCCTGAAGTGGAATTTGACGGTATTGCCATTTTTTGAATAATATAGTTTTTGTTATTTATAACAACAATAATAATGAATTAGTATTTCCAAATTTCTTTTTCTTGCAAAAAAAATGTCTTTTTTTTCGATGGTGGACTGCATAATAATAACGGAGGAGGAGCGTTATAATATGATATGATAAAATACAGCAGACACATTTTGGCCAACGGACTGACGGTGCTGGTTTTGGAAGAGAAGTCGACTCCGATGGTGACAGTCAATACGTTATACTCGGTAGGTGCACGAGACGAGTCTCCTGTCCGCACGGGTTTTGCGCACTTGTTCGAGCACCTGATGTTCGGCGGCACGCCCGAGGTGCCGGACTTTGACAGAGTCGTGACCGAGATGGGCGGCGAGTCGAATGCGAGCACGAACAACGACATCACGCAGTATTACGTCACTGCGCCGGCGTGCAGTATAGAGGAGGTGTTGAGGATAGAAAGCGACAGGATGAGGAATCTCGAGTTGTCGGCGGAGCGGCTTTCTGTGCAGCAGTCGGTGGTAACGGAAGAATATAACTACCGCTATGTCAACCAGCCATACGGCGACGTGTGGCTACTGATGAGGCCGTTGTGCTATAAGGAGCATCCCTACCGGTGGTGCACCATCGGAGCCGACATACGGCATGTGCAGGAGGCCACGCTCGACGACGTGAGGCCTTTCTATGACCGCTACTATTGCCCTGCCAACGCCATCGTGGCGGTGGCAGGTAATGTGAGGAGCGACGAAGTGATGAGACTTGCCGAGAAATGGTATGGAGGGCTGCCGTCGGGCTGTCGTGCCGGGCATCAGCATGCCGCCGAACCCGAGCAGAAGGAGGGACGCATGCTTGTGGTGGAACGCGATGTGCCGGCGGATGCACTCTATATGGCGTTTCCCACCTGCGGGCGTCTGGATGGCGACATGGCGGCGACCGACTTGGTGAGCGACATCCTGTCGAACGGGCCGTCGTCGCGGCTGTACAACGAGCTGGTCAAGAAGCGTGGCCTCTTCGGAGAGCTTGACGCGTACATCACAGGCGACTACGACCCTGGCCTTTTCGTCATTGCCGGCAAGTTGCGGGATGGAGTGAGCCTTGACGAGGCGCGCGAGGGCGTGGAACGAGAATTGCGTCATATCGCGGAGAGCGAGGTGAACGGGCGGGAGTTGGAGAAAGTGAAAAACAAGTATGAGTCGACGTTCTGCTATTCGCAGTACAAGACACAGGACTGTGCCGTGGCGATGAGCTACTATGAATGGCTTGGGCATATAGAATGGGTCAATACAGAACCACAGTTGTACCGTCAGGTGACGGCGGAGGATGTGCGGCGTGTGGCTTCGGACCTCTTCCAGCCATCGCGGCAAAATACGCTGTATTACAAATCAAAACAATAATATATCCCTATCGCTACAATCGATACACTAAGTAAAGTTTAAAGATTAAAGTTTACAGTTTAAAGTATTTCTCTCGCTTATTATCAGCAAAATAACTATGTTTATTGTCACAACTGGTTTTTTGGACTTTGCTAATAACAATCGTCGTCACAACATATCAATTAATCGTTGCCTAACCAATGGATAAGAAAAGTCCCAATTTCTTCGTCAAAATACTGATGCTCATAGGGTATGTGATTCTGCATCCCCTTGTGTGGCTATGGCGGAAGATGAGCAAGTTCTTCGGAGGACTCAACTACAGGCGCATAGGAAGCCGTATGGCACATGCCGTTGGCAACTTTCTCCACTGGTTGATATTCAGCGTGCTGCTGCCTAAGAAGCATCGCAATATCACCAAGAAAGAGATATACCGCATTATTTTCAAGGCCGACACGCCGGCGGGCAAGAAGTTCGACATCTGGCTGCTGATAGCGATAGGCATCAACATGGTGCTGATAATGCTCGACAGCTTCGATGCCGTGCATGCCAACCTCCGGTGGGTGATCAAAGGTTTGGAATGGCTTTTCACAATAGCTTTCACGCTGGAGTACTACCTGCGTATCTACTGTCTGCAGAAGCCGTGGAAGTACATCTTCTCTTTCTATGGCATCATCGACTTCCTCTCCATATTTCCGGCTTATCTCAGCCTTCTTATTCCGGCCACGCAGACCCTCACGGTGCTGCGTGTGTTGAGGACACTGCGTATATTCCGCATCTTCAATATGAAGCGATTCCTTTTGGAAAGCTTCCATCTGCTCAATGCGATGCGGCGTAGCATTACAAAGATACTCATCTTCATGCTCTTTGTTTTTATTGTGGCAATCATACTCGGGGCGGTCATCTACATGTTTGAGAATGGAAAGAATCCCGCCATGAAGAGCATCCCCACGGCAATCTACTGGGCTGTGGTGACAATCACCACGGTGGGCTATGGCGACATCACGCCGGTGACACCCATAGGACAGTTCATTTCGACGCTGGTCATGTTGCTTGGCTACTCAATAATCGCTGTTCCGACTGGGATTGTCGTGGGAGAGACGATGCGTGAGCATCGGATGGCGAAGCGGGGTGATGATACAGATGTGCCGGAGGAATTCAACGAATACGAGGAGCGAAAGACGGAGAATGGAGAGCGTGACGCGGAGAGTGACGACACGGCGAGAGAGGATTTCCGCTATTGCCCCCATTGCGGGCACGTGGAGCAGGAAGAGGGGTCGCGCTATTGCCGGCTATGTGGCACCCTGCTCAGCAAGGAGAAGCCGAACAGGTGGATCGACGACTTTTTCGGTGGCGAATAACAAACTATCATACGCATGCAGACAATGACACATATACGTACCCATACAATCATTTTCGCCGTCACCATGTTTTTATGCTCCGCACTGATGGCGCAGAATTACACTATCAGTGGCACGGTAAGAGCCACCTCGACGGGCGAGACGCTTATCAGTGCCACGGTATACGACATGCTGTCGGGCAAGGGCGCTCTGACAAATGCGCAGGGGCGCTATTCGTTGACACTTCCCCGGGGGCGTGTGGCGTTGCGTGTCAGTTATGTGGGTTACAAGACCCTTTACGACACCATTGAACTTGTCGCCAACAGAGAGATGAACGTCAAGCTCGAATCCAGCGTGCAGCTGCAAACCGTCACCATACGCGCCGACCGTGTCAGTTCGCACCGTTCGTCGCAGATGAGTGCCATCGATGTGCCTGTAGACAACATCAAGTCGGTGCCAGTACTCTTCGGGGAGACCGACGTGCTGAAGGCCCTTCAGCTGCTGCCGGGAGTCCAGTCGGGCACCGAGGGGCTGTCGGGAATCTATGTACGCGGAGGCGGGCCGGATCAGAACCTCTTCCTCCTCGACGGGGTACCGCTGTACAATGTCAACCATTTGGGAGGTTTCTTTTCGGCTTTCAATGCCGACGCAATAAAAAATGTCACGCTGTACAAAGGCAGCTTCCCCGCCCGTTTCGGCGGAAGGCTGTCGAGCGTGCTCGACATCACCACCAACGATGGCAACGACAAGAAGATTGGCGGCGACATCTCGGTCGGAGTGGTGGCTGCCAAGGTCAACCTGGAGGGGCCTCTGTACAAGGACAAGACCACGTTCAACGTCAGCTACCGACGCACCTATTTCGACCTGCTGATGCAGCCGATGATCATGGCGGTAGGTTTGGCGGAAGATATGGGGCGTACCAATATGGGATACTACTTCTACGACCTCAACGCCAAGGTTACGCACCGTTTCAGCGACCGGAGCCGGCTGATTGCAAGTTGGTATTCGGGCGACGACAAGATCTATGCCCGCGTCAAATACAATGACGGTTACCAGTCGGAAACCGTGAAGCTGGGCTACAACTGGGGCAATATGGTAGGGTCGCTGCGGTGGAACTATGAGCTGTCGCCCAAGCTGTTCATGAACATCACAGGGGCTTATACCCAATACCGCAACAAGGTGTCAGTAGGCTATGAAACCGACGGGAAAGGCAGCGACTTCTCGGATGTGGAGATGTCCTACAATTCGGGCATCCGCGACATCACCCTGAAGGGCGACTTCGACTATCAGCCAGGCCCCGACCACACCGTCAAGTTCGGAGGCGCATACGTGCACCACATCTTCCAGCCGGAGGTGATAGGCCTCAAGGAGGAGTCGTCGGACCACGAGTACGACATAGACACGGCGGTGGGAGGCTCCGCTATTCATGCCGAAGAGATGAGCCTATACGCGGAAGACGACTGGTCCATCAGCGAGGCGTTCAAGGTGAACGTCGGGGTCAACGTCACCGGATTTGCGGTGCAAGGCAGTTTCTACCCGTCGCTTCAGCCGCGCGTCAGCGGCCGCTATATGCTCAACGAGGACCTGTCGGTCAAGGTGGGCTATTCATTCATGACTCAGTATATGCACCAGCTCTCGAACAGCAGCATCAGCCTGCCAACCGACCTGTGGGTTCCGGTAACAGCGAAGATCGAACCCATGTATGCACACCAGGTTGCGGCGGGTGTGTTCTATAACCTCATGGGGCTCGTCGACCTCTCCATGGAGCTCTATGGCAAGAATATGGAGAATATGCTTGAGTACCGTGACGGGGCCAGTTTCATGGGAAGCTCGACAGGCTGGGAGGAGAAGGTGTGCATGGGCGACGGATGGTCGTACGGCATGGAGCTGCTGGCCCAGCGGAGCATAGGTCAGGTGACCGGCTGGGTGGGCTATACCTTGAGCCGCACCATGAGGCGCTTCGACCGCGAGGGTCAGAAGCTCAACGACGGAGAACCATTCCCCGCCAAGTACGACCGGAGGCATGACATCTCGGTGATGGTCAGCTATAAGCCAAGCAAGAAGTTTGACGCCAGCGCCACGTGGGTCTTCTCGTCGGGCAATGTAGGCACGCTGGCGATGCAGAGGTTTGTAGACCCCGAGACGGGTGCGCAGTCATCCTACATAGAGCACCGCAACAATTTCCGTATGCCAGCCTATCACCGCCTTGACGTGGGGGTGAATTTCCACAAGCAGAAAGAACATGGAGTCAGGACGTTGAGTATCAGTGTGTACAATCTCTATAACAGGCAGAATCCCTTTATGGTGTACCGGAGCAGCAGTCATAGCTACACGCTCAACGGGAAACACTACAACTCGGCACTGGTCCAGTTGTCTCTATTCCCGATAATACCGTCGCTGTCATACAACTATAAATTCTAAAATGTCAAAGAGAAGCAAAATGAATGCAAATAAATACAGGAAGATACTGCCGTTCATGCGTTTGCTGTTTTTTATGGGTTTGGTTCCGTTTTTCTCGTCATGCGAGAAAGTGATAGACTTCGACCCGGGAGAAACCACGCCATACGTGGTGATGAAATCAAGGCCGACGAACGACTCGCTGGTAAGCGTCTACCTCTCTCGCAGCACCTTTTTTCTGGAGGATGATTATTACGACTATGGGTCTTATGCCGGCAGCATACCCTATAT
This sequence comes from Bacteroidales bacterium, assembly GCA_017448905.1. Taxonomy (GTDB): domain Bacteria; phylum Bacteroidota; class Bacteroidia; order Bacteroidales; family P3; genus Colimorpha. Next base: position 8,763 of record JAFSKP010000081.1, read on the forward strand.
CACTGATGCATCCGTGAGATTGTATGTGGGAAGCGAATACTATGACGGCACATTGTTGCAGGATGGCGACAGGAAGTATTATCAGTTCAATATACGTCCCAAGGTGGGCGACAGCCTTCATGTCGAGGCGACAGTACCCGGATATGACGTGAAGGTCACGGCCGGTACCAGAATACCGTCAATGCCCGTTGTCGAGATAGTGGACTACGAGGTAGAACAGGACGAATATGGTTCTAGTCCCAGATTCAGGCTACGTTTCAAGATAAAAAGCGGGTCGGGGAGGGAGTATTATTCGTTATCGCTCGACAGAAGCACGCAGAAAACCCAGATGGATTCGGTCACATGGATATGGGACACTGCTGGTCAGCAGCGCGTACAATGCTATTTCATGACCGACGACGCGATATTCAGCAATACAGACATCGGTACGGTTATCGATGGCGACGACGGGTCGTTATACGGCACAGAAATGAGCTGCAGCAATGAGCTCTTCAGCAACGGCGAGCATCTGTTCGTCGTCGAGTTCGGTATGGACATGCACAGCTACGTGGGTGACGATGTGTCGGACATGCCTGTATGGCTGGCTGTCAGGTCGCTTTCGCCAGAGCTGTACAAGTACAACCAGACAATGCAGGCGCAGGCAGAGTCCGAAGAGCTTTTGGCAGAACCGGTACAGGTTATATGCAATGTCAGTGGCGGCATCGGGGTCTTTGGCGGTATGTCGCAAAAAGAGAAACGATTGCCGGTGGCAAGAAAAAAGACACAGCAATGAAGATATTGGTTACAGACAACAATCAGGCACTGGTAGAGAGCCTCACGGCCTATGGGCACGAATGCGTGGTGATGACGGACTGCACCTACGACACGCTGATGGAATGCGTCGGGGGATATGAGGCTCTGGTGGTTAGGAGCAAGATCAACATCGACCGCCACTTCATCGACCATGCACGCAACCTCAGGTGTATAGGACGCGTCGGGGCTGGGATGGAGACCATAGATGTGGAATACGCCGAGAGCTGCGGCATCAGATGCCTGAACTCGCCGGAGGGCAATCGCGATGCCGTCGGCGAGCATGCCGTCGGCTTGCTGCTGGCGATGGCCGACAAGATAGCGATGGCCGACAGAGAGGTCCGCGAGGGTCTGTGGCGGAGAGAGGCGAACCGCGGTTTCGAGATAAAAGGCCGCACCGTAGGCATCATCGGCTGTGGCAACATGGGGGCGGCTTTCGCGCAACGGCTGCGTGGCTTCGAGTGCGAAATCATCGCCTACGACAAGTATAAGCCTGCGGGATATGCGCCCGGCGGTGTTGAAGAGGTGACGTTGGCAGAACTGCAGCGTCGTGCCGAGATAGTGAGCCTCCATGTGCCGCTGACGGAGGAGACCCGCTACATGGTGGATGCCGCTTTCATCAATGCCTTTGCGAGGCCATTCTACCTCATCAACACTTCGCGAGGAGGGGTTGTGAGGACAAGTGCGCTTGCCGAGGCCATGAAGTCTGGCAGAGTGTTGGGCGCCGCACTGGACGTGGTGGAGTATGAGGACATGTCCAAGGACAGCCTTGACAAGGAGACGCTCACCCCCGACTTCCGCTACCTGATAGAGTCGCCGCGAACCGTGCTGACGCCTCATGTGGCAGGGTGGACGGTGGAGTCGCGCCGCAAACTCGGCACTGTCCTTGCCGACAAAATCAATTCGTTAATTATTACTTGACATGCTCATAGTAGAAGACTGTATTATTTCCGACAATTTAGCCGAAGTCAAGTTCTGCTGCGACCTGGCCGAATGCAGGGGAGCATGCTGTGTGGAGGGCGACAGCGGTGCCCCGCTCGACAGCGATGAAATCCCCGTGCTGGAAAGTCTGTTCCCGACGGTGAGACAATATATGAGTGACGGCGGTATTAGAGCCGTGGAGGAGTATGGCACGTCGGTGGTGGACTCCGACGGGCAGCCATGCACGCCGCTCGTCGAGGGGCGCGAATGCGCTTACGCCGTTGTGGAGGATGCCGTCACGTTATGTGCCATAGAGAAAGCCTGGCGAGATGGCAAGACCGACTTCAGGAAGCCGGTGTCGTGCCATCTCTACCCGGTCCGGATAGAGGATTACGGAGAATTCAAGGCAGTGAACTACCATGAGTGGGAGATATGCCGGTGCGCCGTCCGTAAAGGGAGGAGAGATGGGGAACCCCTTTACCGCTATCTGGAAGAGCCGCTTGTCCGCCGTTTCGGGCAGGAGTGGTACGACGAGCTGTGCCGGCAATGCGAGAGCCGGCGATGAATCATTACTATCCGAAGGTGGTATTATCTTTTTTTTATGTAAATTTGTGCCTCGCAAAGAAAAATGAGCTGATGATTTAATAAGAATAAAATTAATGCTTTATGACTGAAAAGAGAAGACAGTATTTCATTTGTTTTGGACTGATAGCGCTGTTGCTTGCAGTGGATCAAGCCGTCAAGATATGGGTTAAGACTACTTTTGCCATCGGAGAGGGTGTGAACTTGATAGGCGAATGGTGCCAACTCTATTTTGTAGAGAACGAGGGAATAGCCTTCGGTATTTCGTTCGGGCAGGAGACAGGGAAACTGTTGCTCACCCTTTTCAGGCTTGTGGCCTCGGTGTGTATTGTTATCTTCTTGGTTAACAGGATTAACAAGGGAGCGAGGACGTTGTTTCTTGTCAGCATTTCGTTAATATTTGTTGGAGCAGTAGGCAACCTTCTGGACTGCTGTTTCTATGGCCTCATCTTCAGCGAGAGTGCCGTCGACCAGGTGGCCATGCTGTTTCCTGACGGAGGAGGATACGGAAGGTTCCTTTACGGGAAAGTGGTGGACATGTTCTATTTCCCGCTTTTCGAGTGGTATTGGCCTGATTGGGTTCCTATGTTCGGAGGCAAGCATGCGGAGTTTTTCAATGCGATATTCAACGTGGCCGATGCTTCGGTATGCATGGGTATCGCGCTGCTGTTTATCGACCAGCTGAAAAACGACAAGAAGAAAACAGATGAAGAAGCAGAGAAAGAGGAAGTTGCAGTTGTAGAGGGTGAATTGGCCTCAACAAAAGCCGATTTCTGAATAATTGCATACGACAGAAGGTGGATTTGAGAAGATGAAGATAACGGATACGGAAAATTATTATTTCTTTATAGTGTTGATTAATATCTGATTATCGTAAGATGAGTTTTTTTTTTTTGAAAAAAATTTGTCAGTGAGAAAAATATTAGTACTTTTGCAAACGATTTCAGAGATGAAATGATGGCGTCGTAGCTCAGTTGGTAGAGCAGAGGA
>JAFSKP010000082.1 GCA_017448905.1 Bacteroidales bacterium
AATGTATAGAATATCTAGAAAAAACCAAAAAAAATGAAAAAACTCCTCTTCTTCCTGATAATACCAATTTTCAGTTTCCATTTTTCAATCTCCCTCGCTCAGCGAACCCAGCTCGCACTCGTCAAGTATGGCGGTGGCGGCGACTGGTACGCCAACCCTACCTCACTCACCAACCTCATAGCTTTCTGCAACGCCGATGCCGGCATGAACCTCGACCCCAACTATGCCACCGTCGACATCGGCAGCAGCGAAATATTCAACTACCCCCTCCTCCACATCACCGGCCACGGCAACGTGGTCTTCAACTCGCAGGAAGCCCTGAACCTGCGGAACTACCTCATCGGCGGCGGCTTCCTCCATATCGACGACAACTATGGTCTACGCGACTTCATCGTGCCGCAGATGAAAAAGGTCTTCCCTGAACTCGAATTCGTGGAACTCCCCTTCAGCCACCCCATCTACCACCAGAAATACGACTTCCCCAACGGGCTGCCCAAAATCCACGAACATGACAACAAGCCGCCCAAAGGTTTCGGCCTCATCTGGGAAGGTCGGCTCGTCTGCTTCTTCTCGTGGGAATGCGACCTCGGCGACGGCTGGTAAGATCAGGACGTCCACGGCGACAGCCAGGAGACACGCCTCCGCGCCCTCAAGATGGGCGAAAACATCGTAAGCTACGCCTTCTCAGAATAACCCCGCCTACCCCGCCTAAAAAAACGCATCCCTTAATCACAAAACAACCTATTTCAAAAAAAATCTTATCTTTGTACTCTGTTACGGAAATATAAAATAGATATAAAACAATGGAAGACAATAGATTGTTCAGCGAATTCCCTCCTGTTTCAACCGAAAAATGGGAAGAAGTAATCAACAAGGACCTCAAAGGTGCCGACTACGAGAAAAAACTGGTCTGGAAAACCATCGAGGGCTTCAAGGTCAAACCCTACTACCGCGCCGAAGACCTCGAAAACATTGAGTATCTCAACTCTAACCCCGCCCAGTTCCCCTTCACTCGCGGCAAGCAGGCCGACAGCAACGTCTGGGACATCCGTCAGGACATCCGCGAACACGATGTCGCCAAGGCCAACAGCCTCGCCCTCGACGCCCTCAAACGCGGCGCCACAGCCATCGGCTTCTGCGCCAAGAATGTAGATACCGAAGAGCAGATGGCCTCCCTCCTGAATGACATCTACCTGCCCGCCGTCGCCATCCACTTCAACTGCGCCAAGAAGCATATCGACACCCTCCGCCTCTTCGTCGCCGTGGCCAAGAAGAACGGCTTCGACACCAAGGAACTGCGCGGCAGCATCAACTTCGACATATACAGCTACGCCCTCAAGCACGGACGCTTCTGGGGCGGCGAAGAAAAAGACCTCGACGAGGCCGCCGAGCTGGTGCGCTACGCCCAGGACAACCTGCCGGCATTCCGCGTACTCACCGTCGGCGGCAAGACCCTCGCCGACGCCGGCTCCAACATCGTCCAGGAACTCGGATTCTCCCTGGCCGCCGCCAACGAGCTGATGGCCAAACTCAGCGACCGCGGCATAGCCCCCGCCACGATAGCCAACCGCATCATCTTCAACCTCTCCATCGGCGGCAACTACTTCATGGAAATAGCCAAAATCCGCGCCGCACGACTCCTCTGGAGCAAAATCGTCCAGCAGTACAACACCGGCGACGACAACGCCTGCAAGGCCTTCATCAACTCCACCTCGCTGACCTGGAACAAGACCATCTTCGACCCCTACGTCAACATGCTACGCACCACCACCGAGACCATGAGCGCCGCCATCGCCGGTGCCGACTCCATAAGCACTGCCCCCTTCGACATCACCTTCAAGGAGGCCGACGACTTCAGCTACCGCATCGCTCGCAACCAGCAGCTACTCCTCAAGGAGGAGTCCTACCTCGACAAAACCGTCGACCCCGCCGCCGGCAGCTACTACATCGAGAACCTAACCGACTCCATAGCGCAGTACGCCTGGCAGAACTTCCTCACCATCGAGGACAAGGGCGGCTTCGCCAAAGCCATCCGCGAAGGCTTCGTCCAGGACGAGGTCCACAAGACCGCCCAGCAACGCGACATGGAGATCGCCACACGCCGCACCACCATCATCGGCACCAACCAGTATCCCAACCTCACCGAGACCATGAAGGCCAAAATCGAAAAACACGAATGCTGCTGCAACTGCGAGAAAGGCGACGAGGTCAAGCCCCTCCAACCCTACCGCGGCGCCGAAGCCTTCGAGCACCTCCGTCTCGCCACCGAGAACGGCAACCGCCCCAAGGTCTTCATGCTCACCTACGGCAACCTCTCCATGCGCCGCGCCCGCAGCGGCTTCGCCACCAACTTCTTCGGCGTCGCCGGCTACGAAATCATCGACAACAACGGCTTCCCCTCCGCGCAGGAAGGCGCCAAAGCCGCCCTCGATGCCAAGGCCGACATCGTGGTACTCTGCTCCTCCGACGACGAGTATGCCGAAATCACCGAACAGGCCTGCCAGCTCCTCAAAGGCAAGGTCCGCTCCATCGTCCTCGCCGGCTCCCCCAAGGATATGGTCGACACCTACAAGGGCTACGGCGTCGACGAGTTCATCCACGTCAAAACAAACGTCCTCGAATGTCTCACAGCCTTCCAGAAACTCTTCGGCAACCTCTAGAGCTCTAGACAATCCAGATAATCCAGATAATCCAGAAATATCCAGGGGGTTCCCTCAAAGGAACCCTCTTTTTCTGAAAAAAAAACATTCTGAGACAATCAAATACCGCCGCCGCGAAGTTTCATCTTTCAACTTTCAACTTTAAACTTTGCTCAACTATCCCCTCATAGACCGCTACATCCTTGGAAAGTATCTCCGAGCCTTCCTCCTCTGGTTCGCCATCATCTTCGTCATCGTCATCACCTTCGATGTCTCCGAAAAACTTGACGACTTCCTCAAGAACGAAGCCCCTCTCGGCGAGATAATCTTCCAGTACTACCTCAATTTCATCCCCAACTTCTTCAACCTCTACGGCCCTCTCTTCGTCTTCATCTCCACTCTCTTCTTCACCTCCAAACTGGCAGGTAACACCGAAGTCATCGCCATCCTCAGCAGCGGCATAAGCTACAAGCGGTTCCTGCGACCCTATCTCCATGGAGCCATCATCCTCGCCTTGGGCATCCTCGTGATAGGCAACTTCATCATCCCTGTCAGTAATGTCAGACTCAACGACTTCGAGAGCCGCTACATCCACACTCACAAGCGAAGCTACTACAGCGACCTCCACTTCCAGTCGTCACGCGGCATCCACATCAGCACCGTGAGCTACGATGTCAACGAGATGAGCGCCATCATCTTCCAGCAAGACTCCTACAACGACAACGGCATCCTCACCGACCGCATCAGAGCCGACAAACTCACCTACGACACTGCCTCCAACTCATGGAAAGCCATCGACTACCGTCACCGCACCTTCGACGGCGACAGGGAGACCTATGTCCGCGAGAACTTCCAGACCCTCAACCTCGACCTCGTTCCCGCCGACTTCGACAAAGCCGCTCGCGACATCAGCGTCATGAACAGCATCGAACTCTACCAGCACATACAGCTCGAAACCATGCGCGGCTCCGGCGCCGTCACCGAAGCCAAGCTCGAGTTCTTCCAGCGTCTCCTCAACCCCTTGGCGTTCATTATCATGACCTTCATCGGCGTGGCCATCTCCTCCCGCAAGACCCGTGGCGGCATCGGCGTGCACCTTGCCATTGGCATCGCCCTCGCTTTCGGATTCATCGTCTTCATGCGAGTTTGCAACGTCTTCTCCATCAACGGCAACTTCCCGCCATTCCTTGCCGTCCTGATTCCTCAGCTCGTCTTCGGAATTGCGGCAATCGTGCTGATAAGATTCGCCCCAAAATAACCCCCAAAAAGAATAATCCAGAATCCATAAAGTCTAGATAATCCAGAAAGTCTAGAAAATCCAGAAAGTCTAGAAAATCCAGAAAGTCTAGAAAGTCCAGAAAATCCAGAAAGTCTAGAAAATCTAGAAAATCTAGAAAGTCTAAAAAAAACACCAATGACAATCCCCGAAATCGAACAACAAATCATCGACGAGTTCGCCAACTTCGACGAATGGCTCGACAAATACAGCTACCTCATCGAACTCGGCAAGGAATGCCCCGCCATCGACGAACGCGACAAGACCGAGAGCAACCTCATCAAAGGCTGCCAGAGCCGCGTCTGGCTCAGCTGCCGCCATGAGGATGGCAAGCTCTTCTTCGCCGCCGACAGCGATGCCGTCATTACCAAGGGCATCATCACCCTCCTCATCCGCACCTTCAACGGGCAAACCCCACAGGACATCATCGATGCCGACCTCAGCTTTATCGATGTCATAGGCCTCAAGGAACACCTCTCCCCCACCCGCTCCAACGGCCTCACCTCCATGCTCAAACAAATCAAGATGTACGCCCTAGCCTACAAAATGAAAGCACAAAACCAGAAGCTCTAGACAATCTAGAAAATCTAGAAAAAAACACCGCCCATGCTTCCCACAAAAGAAACCATCAACAGTGCCATCGTCAACTGCCTGAAAAACATCTACGACCCCGAAATTCCTGTCAACATCTACGACCTTGGCCTTATATACAATATTGATGTTGACGACGAACTGAACGTCAAGATACTCATGACCATGACCGCCCCCGACTGTCCCGAGGCCGAGTACATGTTCCGCGAGGTCAAGGATATGGTCTCCTACATCCAGGGCATCAAGAGTGTCGACGTCGAACTCACCTTCGACCCGCCCTGGAGCTTCGACAACCTCAGCGACGCCACCAAAGCAGAGCTGGGATTTCTCTAGGTAATCTAGATAGTCTAGAAAGTCTAGATAGTCTAGATAGTCTAGAAAAGTCCAGAAAGTCCGGAAAAAATGCATATCCGCAAGAGGCATAATTCCTTCATCCAGGCTGCCGCCAACAACAGAGGCTTCAGTCCTTCGGCCATGTTCTGGAAACGTTTCCGCCACAACGGCATGGCCATCGCAAGTCTCGTCGTCATCTCGTTCTTCGCACTAGTAGCCATCCTGGGCTACCTCATCACCCCCGACCACACCCCCTACTGCAACCAGCAGTACCTCGAGTTGGCTTCGCTGAAACCTTTCAGCAAAGCCACCTTCCTCTGCATACCCATTGAAGCGGAAAGCGAAAAGCGGAAAACGGAGAACAAATTCCGCACTCTTGTTTCAGGAGTGCCGCTCGACCACACCTCCATCCCTGTCGAGGAATACAGCATCTCGGGCGACAGCATACATGCCGTCCCCTACAACGGCGACCCCATCACAGCAAGCTGCAACAAGGCTTGCGTCAAGACACGAACCTTCATCCTTGGCACCGACACCTACGGACGCGACCTGCTGAGCCAGGTCATGATAGGTAGCCGTGTCAGCCTCTCCGTAGGCTTCGTCGCCGTGGCCATAGCCCTGCTCATCGGCATCCTCCTCGGCGCCCTCGCCGCCTACTACGGCGGCTGGGTCGACAGTCTAATCCTGTGGCTCGTCAACGTCGTCTGGTCCATACCCACCGTCCTCCTCGTCATCGCCATCACCTTCGCCCTCGGCAAAGGCTTCTGGCAGGTCTTCGTCGCCATAGGCCTCACCGTATGGGTCGACGTGGCGCGTGTAGTACGCGGACAGGTACTCGGCATCAAGGAGAAAGAGTACATCGAAGCCGCCCGCGCCCTCGGCTACCGCACCCCGCGCATCATCCTCCGGCACATCCTGCCCAACATCACCGGCCCCGTCGTCGTCATTGCCGCCTCCAACTTCGCCAGCGCCATCCTCCTCGAAGCCGGTCTCAGCTTCCTCGGCATAGGTGTCCAGCCACCCATGCCCTCGTGGGGCACCATGGTCAAAGAGAACTACGGACAGATACTCCTCGACAACGCCCACCTCGCCTTCATCCCCGGCATCGCCATCATGCTCATAGTCCTCGCCTTTATGCTCCTCGCCAGCGGCATCCGCGACGCCCTCGACATAAAAGCCTAATCAGACACCGATCAGAATTCTCTAGATTATATAGATTGTCTAGAATGTCTAGAGCTTCTAGATTGTCTAGAGCTTCTAGAAAAAAACTTAAAAAAACAAAAAAATCACCTCTTTTTTATCGCGAACCAAATAAAGTGCGTATCTTTGCAAATCATATTGCCCTGCAAAGAGGGCTTCATTGACAACGAAATCATTTATTAACCAACTAAAAAACATCTAAAAAAAATGAAAAGTATTTTCAGATTTTTGGGCGTGGCTTTCGTAGCCTGCTCTCTGCTCGTCGCCTGCGGTGACGATGAAAAAACAGACCCCGAAAATGGCGGCGGCACCAACGTTGATGGCACCACTTACTACACCATCACCGTCTCTGCCAACCCCGCCGAGGCCGGTACCGTGACTGGCGGCGGCAAGTACGAGAAGGGCAAGACCGCCATCCTCGAAGCCTCCCCCAAAGCCGACTATGTCTTCGTCAACTGGGAAGACGGCAGCACCGCCAACCCCCGCAACATCACCGTCACTTCCGACATGGAGTGCGTTGCCAACTTCGCAGAGCAGACCGGTGTCAATGTCACCTTCGGCGACAACACCTGGGCCGCCGGCACCACCAACGCCTCCTACTACGCAGCCAGCAACGCCATCCTGATTGCTGCCGCACAGACCAACTCCACCTCCTATCCACAAATCAACATGCAGCTCTTCTGGGAGTCCACACCCACTACCGGCACCCTCACCGGCACAAGCAGCGTGTCAACATCAAACGGTGTTGCATTCGACGGCTCCAGCCTGTGGTACTATGAAACTGAAGATGACTTCATCACCATCAACTACCAAGACGGCAGCAGCGTCAACGCCGGCGACTGGTGGGACAAAAGCTTGACGGTAAACGTCACCGCCCTCGACCTCACCTCCATGACTGTCAGCCTCGTCGCCAACGCCACCATGGGCAAGGTGATGGACGTCCTCGATGGCGGCACCTGGGAGAATGCCACCGAGCGCACTTTCTCCTGCAAGGTCCTCGGTCAGCAGCTGACCGCAGCCAAAGGTTTCTTCAAAGCCAACAAAGGTGTTGCCAAGTTCAGCGCCCGCTAATTTTAAGACTTAATATTCTGAATCAGTCATGAAAAGAACTTTCAAACTTATGGCTATTGCCATCATGGCAATGGGTCTCACAGTGGCCTGCAACGGCTCTGCCGAAAAGACCACCGATTCCACCCCCACCGACACCACCCCCGCTCCTCTGATTGAAGAGGTCGTCGAGGATTCCGTCGCCGAAGTCGAGGAACCCGTCGCCGAGGAACCCGTCAAGAAAGCCCCTGCCAAAAAGAAAGAAACCAAGAAGACAGAGAAAAACGACGTCAATAAGGCCACCCTCCAGACCAGCAATAGCGGCACTTTCGGTAAAGCCAACAACAAAAAAAGTGACAAGAAAAACGACGTCAACGACGCCACCCTCAATACCAACCAGGGTACTGCCACTTTCGGAAAGAAGTAATCTATTCTCATAGATTTCCGACTTCCATATGTCTAACTGAAGAAGCAGTCCGGCACAGCAATGCGCCGGACTGTCTCTTTTGAAACAGCCTTGGAGTACAGGCGGCTCGCCTGTATAACTCTAACAAAAATAATAATCATGAAAAAAACAGTTCTCCTTTCCCTGCTGGCAGCAGCACTGCTGACCGCCTGCAACAACGACGAAAAAGAAATCCGCAACACTGCCTACGGCTATATCATCGCCACAGGCAACTATCAGATCGATGAGGCCAAACAATATGCGTCAGAAAAAACCCGCGACACGACACTGCCCTTCATCAAAGACAGAATTCTCCCCCTCACCGACACCTCCTACATCCTAGCCAACACCCCCGCCACAGCCACCATCGACAGCATCGTCGTCCTCAACGACACTGCCTGGGTGCTATACACCAAGACCACACCCCTGACAACTTCGACCAACGAGCTCTGCCTCATCAAGGAGAAAGGCAGGTGGGTCGTCGACGTTCCCCTGATCCTACCTGAAAAATTCACCTTTACACCTGCCACAACAGACTCCACCTCCATTGCAACGGAACGTTATCGATAAGCAAAAAAAAATCGTCAACGAATAGTCACCTCACCCTGATGCGCTTGCCGACACGGAGGGTGGTATCGGCTTTCATCCCGTTGAGGCGGCAGAGTGCCTTGACCGTCGTATGATGGCGGCGCGCTATACTGCTCAGTGTGTCGCCTTTCCTTATCTTGTAATACTGCTTTTCCGGCTCCTTCCTGACCGCTGGCTGTTCCTCATCGCCAAGAGCGGCAGAAGCCACCCGCGCCGTGTCGCCGTCATCCTCCTGGTCGGCATAGTCGGATGGCGATGACGGTGCCGGCGCGCCACGGGTGTAGTCGACGGCTATCATCTCCGATCTCAGCAGTTCACGGTAGACCTTGCGGTTCAGCGTCTCCGTGGTGATGCTGAAGGTGCGGTCCACAGCACGGTTTGTGTCGGCCAGACTGTGGGCAAAGAGCCACCGGTAGGTCTCGGGCAGATAGAAGATACGCGCCAGACGGCCATGGTTGGCGCCTTTCAGCGGTGTCCATATCAGGCGACGGCTCTCCCCACAGCTCCGCATGGCGTCGACAACCCTCTGCGAGGCTCCCACTCCTACGGCACGGTCGGCAGTGCCATGCAATATCCAGAGCGGCAGCTCGTTGAGACCGCAATAGTCCTTGATGGTGCCACCTCCGCACAGCGCCATGGCAGCAGCAAAGCAGCCAGGATAGGTGCCGGCAACGTCGATGGTGCCATAGCCACCTAGGCTCATACCTATCAGGTAGATGCGGCTGGTGTCGATATTATAACGGCTCTTGGTCCACTCCACAAGGCGCATCACCTTGTCGGGCCGCCAGCTGCTGCCTGGGTTCTGCGGTGCCAGCACTATGGCGTCGAGCTTGAGGCCATGCTTCTCGATGGCGTTCAGTGGACCGTAACGGCGTACACGGTTCAGGTCGCGTCCGCAAAGGCTACGCCCGTGCAGGAACACCACCAGCGGCTTGGCACTGTCGGCCTTGCTGTAGCCCTCGGGAGTGCAGATCCAGAAGTTGTATGCGTCGCTCACCTTGCCCTTGAATGACTTCAGCTGCTGCGCCGAAAGAAAAAAAGCTGTCGAGATGAAAAGAAGGAAAAAGATAATTCGTTTCATGTTTTCTTGTTTTTTTTCTAGATTGTATAGACTGTCTAGATTGTTTAGAGCTTCTAGATTGTCTAGAGCTTCTAGATTGTCTAGATTATCTAGAGTTTCTAGACTCTACACTCATTTTGTATATTTTTCTTCCACGTGAGCCGAGGACAATATGGTTGTCTACAACTATCGGCGACGACTCGAAATTGGCGCCCACGCGTTTGCTGAACAGTATCTCGCCGCTAAGGGCGTCAATCAGGTAGACGCGCCCCCGCGTGTCGGCGGTGAAGACGAACATCTCGCCCTCGTCGTTGAGCAACGCCACGGGCGACGACCAGGCGTAGTGCCTCAACGTCGTGCGGTAAAGCACGCGCCCATCCTTGCGGCTGAGGGCCACAAAGTCGCCTTTGATGCCCGGCGTGGAGTTGGTCACTATATTTGTGAAGATCAGACTGTCACAGTTGCCAACCCCGATAAGGGGTGTCGCGAACTGTCCACCGTCGAAGGTCTTGTCCTCGTCGACAATGCGGCGGCAGTCGAAGGTCTGCTGCCACACCAGGCCGCCGTCCTCGGCATCGAGCTTGACGAAATGGCACACGCCCGTAGGGCCCTGCTTGTCGACCTCACAGGCAGTATAAAGGTAGGGATGCCCATCCTCGACAGCCAGCACCGGCGAGCCGTCGCTGTCGTCGTGGTTGTCGTAGCACCAGATGGGCTGCAGCGTCGAGAGGTCGAAACAGACGATGTTGCCACGGTTGTCGCTGACGTAGCCTCGGCTCTGGCAGAACGCCATCGACGCCTCCATGCCGGCAGCCCTTGCATCCCCCTGACGTCTGAACCGCAGCGTGCTGTGAAGCCTCAGGCTGTCGCCCTTGATGAGAAACTTGTAGAGCGTGCCGTTCTCGCCAGGGCGGAAGAGGAAATCGCCGACACGAAGCGGCGACGAGTCGTAGGCCCCCCAGCCTCGCCAAGCCTTGCGGTCACGTCCGAAGAAATGGCTGCGACGATGCTTGAAGAGATTGAATGTCAGAGCACCGAAAGAGCCGGTGCATGGTATTCCCTGGCCGACATAGAGGTTGCCGTTGAGCGTCGGGTCGAGCGACACCGTCCCTTTTATCGTATTGTCTGTCGGCAGCGAGCGACGCGAGCTGTCGCCACTGGCAAAATCAATAAAGTAAACGCACGACGCCAGCGAGCCGACTATGATTTCCTCGGTCGAAAAAGCATCGGTCAACGCCGGCGACTCGACGCGGAAACGCTCCACCGCGCTGTCGGGCCAACAGACATAGAGAGGCTGCCCGGTCCATCCCGTGCCGCCGCCCCACACGCCATAGTCTGTCATGCGTCCGTCGTATGCCGTGCAGAAGACCCACTCCACCGTCACCGTGTCGGGACGGCCTTCAACATGCCCCGTAAAAGGAGCATTGCGGAAGCCGTTGCCCCTGAAAGTGAAAATGCCCGGCGTATCATCATAGAGGTCATCGAAAGATGTAGGCATACCGTCGGTGAGGCTGTCGAAGAGGTCGACCTGATACTTGAGCTTCCCCACCGAAGGATAGACTGTGTCAGCAAAACGGAACACCCCTCCGACCGAGTCGTTTTGGGCGTCAGCGACATCACTGCACGAGATAGCGAAGCAGACTATCAGCATGTTGGCGGCACAGCATCGATGGAATACGCGGTTGAGTTGCATGACTGACAACGGGAAAAAGAAAATGCAAAAGTAAGAAAAAAAAATGTAATTGTGAACTGAGAACTGTATACTGCTATCTGTAAACTGCAATCTGCGAGAGAAACGTAAAACATAAAACAAAACGTCAAACCTCAAACGTAAAACCAATAATTTCAATTATCAATTTTCAATATTTCAATATAATGTGTATCTTTGCAGTCGCGATTGTGCGGTCGCTTTCCTGCCAAAACGATAAAACACAGTCACTTAACTCATGTCTAACCGACCGGCAGGGGTCACAAAAACACTTTTTTTTTCTTTATGAACTATAAAGATGTCAAACCTTTGGAGGATTTCGATTGGGGTGCAATCGACAACAAGTCCGAAAAAACCAACCAGGCCGAAATCGAACAGCAGAGTGCCGCCTACGAGAAGACCTTCAACCAGTTCACCGAGCAGGAAGTCATCGAAGGCACCATCGTCAGCATCAACGACCGCGAAGCCGTCGTCAACATCGGATTCAAGTCCGACGGCGTCATCCCCGCATCGGAGCTCCGCTACAACCCCGACTTCAAGGCCGGCGACAAGATTGAGGTCTTCGTCGAGAGCCAGGAAGATGCCAACGGCCAGCTGATGCTCAGCCACAAGAAGGCCCGCATCCTCAAGTCGTGGGAGCTCGTCAACAAAGCCTACGAGAACCAGGAAATAATCACCGGCTACGTCAAGAGCCGCACCAAAGGCGGTCTCATCGTCACAGTCTTCGACAACATCGAGGCCTTCCTCCCCGGCTCGCAGATCGACGTCAAGCCCATCCGCGACTACGATGTCTTTGTCGGCAAGAACATGGAATTCAAGGTCGTCAAAATCAACCACGAATACAAGAACGTCGTCGTCAGCCACAAGGCTCTCATCGAGGACGAAATCGAGGCCCAGAAAGCCGAAATCATCAGCCACCTCGAGAAGGGTCAGGTGCTGGAAGGCGTCGTCAAGAACATCACCAGCTACGGTGTCTTCATCGACCTGGGCGGTGTCGACGGCCTCATCCACATCACCGACCTCAGCTGGGGCCGCATCAGCCACCCCGAAGAGATCGTCCACCTCGACGACAAGATCAACGTCGTCATCCTCGACTTCGACGAGGCCAAACGCCGCATAGCCCTCGGCCTCAAGCAGCTCACTCCTCACCCCTGGGATGCCCTCGACCCCAACCTGAAAGAAGGCGACCACGTGAAGGGTAGAGTCGTCGTCCTGGCCGACTACGGCGCTTTCGTCGAAGTTGTCCCCGGCGTCGAAGGCCTCATCCACGTCAGCGAGATGAGCTGGAGCCAGCACCTCCGCAGCGCCCAGGACTTCCTGAAAGTCGGCGACGAGGTGGAAGCCGTCATCCTCACCCTCGACCGCGAGCAGCGCAAGATGAGCCTCGGCATCAAGCAGCTCATGCCCGACCCGTGGCTGGCCATCGCCGAGAAATATCCCGTCGGCAGCAAGCACACCGCAACCGTGCGCAACTTCACCAACTTCGGCATCTTCGTCGAGCTTGAGGAAGGTGTCGACGGCCTCATCCACATCAGCGACCTCAGCTGGAGCAAGAAAATCAAGCATCCCGCCGAGTTCACCAAGATTGGCGACAAGATTGACGTCGTCGTCCTCGAGGTCGATGCCGAGAACCGCCGCCTCAGCCTCGGCCACAAGCAGCTCGAGGAGAACCCCTGGGATGTCTACGAAAGCATCTTCACCGTCGGCAGCGTCCATCAGGGCACCATCACCTCGATGAACGACAAGGGCGCCACCGTCACACTGCCCTACGGCGTCGAAGGCTTCGCACCCATGCGCCACCTCGAGAAAGCCGACAAGAGCCGCGCCAAGAACGGCGAGACCCTCGACTTCAAGGTCATCGAGTTCTCCAAAGAGAGCAAGAAAATCATCGTCTCCCACAGCCGCGTCAACCAGGATGCCGCCGAAGGCGAAAGCCGCAGCGACGAGCAGAAAGAACGCAACACCAAGAAGACCGTCAAGAAAATCAACGACACCCTCGAGAAGACCACCCTTGGCGACCTCGACGTGCTTGCCAACCTCAAAGAGGAAATGGAGAAAGCCAACGAAGGCGACAAATAAGAACACCATCTCTCTCTTACGAAAAGGCTGACCATTCCCGGTCAGCCTTTTTCTTTTGGCAGTCCCCATAAGTTTTTTTTCCCCCTACACGCAACAAAAACATTTTTTTTTGCGACTATATGAAACGAGAACAAAAAAACTCCCGTATAGAATCGAATAAACTCACCATAACAATGAAAAAAACATTATTGCTATCAGCACTCCTCTGCCTCGCATTAAGTGTATGCGCACAGGGCAACCGACCCATCTACTCTCAGAACCCCGCATGCCCCGGTCTGAAAAACCCATCCAACTTCACCGTCGCCGGCGGTACCGCCAACGCCATATGGTACGGCTACACAGGCTCTAAGAATGCCCAGGCCAGTACTTGCACCGTCAGCGGCTCAACATGGGGCTCTCGCATCGAAGCAGCCAACCTTGAGTCCACCCAAAGTACCAGCGGATGCGGCAGCTGCGGTTCTGAGACAACACCAAGCTACCAAACGGCCTCGAAAAACATCGACAATCAGAATGACTGGCAAAAACAGTTCGTAATCAAGGGTCCAGGCTATGACGTCGAAACCCATGGACACCTCACCTATCAGCCGCCTGACGACACATCATACCACACCTCTATCCGCCTCGGCAACTATTGCGGCCAACACGGTGCCGAGAAAATATACTACGAGTTCATGATGAACTCCGACAACGCCTTGATTACCATCTGGTACGCCATGTCGCTCCAGAACGGCCAGCACGTCACGGCACAGAACCCTGAAATCGTCATCACCGTCGAGAAACAGCTCCCCAACGGCACCTGGACACTGGCTATGGGCGACACGCTCTGCTATACCCGTGCCACCCCAGCATCCGGCAACGGCGGTAACATAGCCCCCTTCTACTGCGGCGCAACAAACCAGCAGACATATTCTGGCTCTGGCAACATATACCTGCCCTGGAACAAGGTACTCATCAACCTCAGCAAACTTCAGTATCAGCGTGTCCGCATCATGATGTCGGCCGGCGACTGCTCACAATCCGTCCACTACGCCTGCTGCTATCTCGCCGGCGACTGCCAGTCAATGACCCTCCGCCCCATCGGCTGCGCCGCAGGCGAGTCCGACTCCGTGGCCCGCATCTACGCCCCGACGGGCGCCCAACAGTACAGATGGTACCGCAGCAAAACCGGCGAACTCATGGGCAACGAACAGCAGAATATGGACAACTACATCCTCATCGAAGGCGCCACACAGTCCTCCCTCGGCGCCACCCTCGCACAGTTCCGCAACGTCAACACCAACGAGGTCATGCCCAAAAACACCTTCTGCTGCGAGATGACCACCAAGATGAACGAGACCATGCCCGTCGTATCGCGACTCTTCGCCACCACCGGCAACACCAAGCCTACCCTCATCGTCGACAGCATGCTCGGATGCAACGCCAACATCTCCCTCATCGACAAAAGCGTCACCCCCTACTCGCCACGTGCCGAGGACATGGTCGACACCAGCCACACCGTCTGGAAATTCTACAGCAGCGCCAACCCCTCGCCGGCTACCCTCGTCGGCACCGTCACCGGCGGCACAGCAAGCCACACCTTCGACAACCCCGGCAACTACTGCGTCACCGTCCGCACACAGACTTTCGACACCACCTGCTGGAACGAGAAAACCGTCAAGATACGCACCATCAAAAACCCCGTGCCTCAAGTCAACATCCAGCGCAACAACCTCTGCAAGGGCGACACCATCAGCCTTACCGACATGACCGCCAACAGCCGCAGCACCTACCACCACTGGCAAATAGGCGACTCCTCCTTCACCTCGGCAAGCCTCGGCATCCGCTACACCTTCGACAAAACCACCGACGTCACCCTCACCACACGCGGCACCGAATACTACATGGCCGACACCACCGGCGACGGCATCACCGAACGCGTCTACTGCTACTCCGACACCACCTTCCGCATCTTCGTCGGCAACTACCCGGGCCCGAAGGTCGTCGGCGACACCATCGTCTGCAACGGCAACCAGTCCGACATCCACGTCGAGGACACCGTCGAGAACTGCCGCTACGACTGGTACCAGGTCTACGGCGGCACCATCCCCTACCTCGAGAACAGCAACACCCTCCAGACCACCATCACCCAGGACCGCTCCTTCTACGTCAAGGCCACAAGCCCCTTCGAGTGCGTCAGCTGGGACAGCGTCAACCTCTACCTCGTCAAACCCGACCTCACCGCCAGCCGCACCCGCATCTGCACTGACGACACCGTCCTCCTCACCGCCGGCCGCGCCGCCTACTTCGAATGGCTCTCCAACCCCGTCGACCCCGACCTGGCTGTGCAAAGCACCTCCCCCGAAATCGTCGTCTCGCCCAAGGTCACAACAGTATACACCGTCACCGGCCACGGCACCAACGGCTGCAGCGCCACACCGCTGACAAAGAAAATCGAGGTCTTCCCCTACCCCGTCCTCAACATCCGCCTCACCCCCGACTACATCGACTCCGAGAACCCCTCCGTCCAGTTCTCCGACCTGTCGCAGTACGGCACCACATCGCTCTGGAACTTCGGCAACGGCGAGACATCCACCTTCCGCACCGTAGTCCACACCTTCTCCGACCTCAGCGAGGACTCCCTCCTCATCTCTCTCGTCACCGGCAACGCTCTCGGATGCACCAGCGACACCTCGTTCTACGTCCCCGTCGGCATCTTCGCCGTGTGGTTCCCCAACGCCTTCACCCCAAAGCTCGAAACCAACA
>JAFSKP010000083.1 GCA_017448905.1 Bacteroidales bacterium
AAGTGCGTCTATGTGTCGGACGAATACCCCGATGTGGTGTATAATCAAGACATGAGTTCTAAGTCCGATGTCACCACCGTTGGCGGAGGACAACGCTATGCGAACAACACAGCATATAGTATCAATGGCAGTAGTCAGAAGGTCTATACTACTATGACTAATGCCGTTTCGGCATTAAACCCCAGTGGCACCGTCTACGACAACGCCATCGTGCTTGTGGGCAATGTCCACAGTTTGGATCTCTCTAACAAAACCAACAGTAAGCCATACACTATCATGTCCATCGACCTCGACGAAGACAACGAGCCTGACTATTCCTATATCCTGCGTTTCAATAGCCGTCTTCGTGTGCATCCTGTCAGGGTTGACTTCCTGAATGTCATAGGCTTGGGTATGGCTCAAAAGTCTTCAGGTGGTACAGGTACTTACAACTTCGGTATCATGCAGCCATACGGTTGGTTCGAGGTGACCAACACCGCTCTTTTCCGCGTCACGCAGTTTGAGTATGACAGAGATGGCAGAGTGAACAGCCCTATGATTTTGCACGGCGGAGTCATCGAGCAATGGGTAACCATGGGACAAGCCGAAGAATCGGCGAAAGAGGGCAAAACGGTCACCTATTACCATGTGGGAGGCAATGTATGGTTCAAGGAGTTCCATATCGGTGTCCATCAGGACAAGACGCAGAAAGAGTTCGTCAGCCCCCATCCCCCCATCTCGGTAACGGGTGGCGACTTCAACGAGTTCTACCTGACAGGTCTCTACAGCAGCCCCGATTCCACTTACGGCGACAATGCCGAGTGCTATATCAATGGCGGGCGTTTCAGCAAGGTGGCTGGAACAGGTATGCAGGGGTTAGGCAAAACCGGTGGTGCCGACAATACCGGTAACATTGTCTGGCAGATAGACAATGACGACATCGACGAGTTCTATGCCGGAGGCACGAATGCCGCCCATATCGCCGAGGGCAGCATCACGACCGTCATCTCTAACAGCCGTGTCGACCTGTTCTGTGGCGGCCCCAAATTCGGCGACATGAACACTGGCAAGACGGTAGTCACCAATGCCACCAACTGCACATTCCGCACTTTCTTCGGTGCCGGTTATGGTGGGAACTCCTACAACCGCAGGTATCCTAAAAACAAGTCCAGTGTAACAGGTAACATTAACTGGGATACATGGCTTACAGGTGATGCCAGCTATGATTACAGTTATAGCAGCGATTATGGTGGTGTAGAGACACGAATTGACTATCAGTTCATTCCGATGTCTGATAATAAAACCAACGTCGCCCGCCTGTTTATCGACTATGTGAGTTTCTCACTGGCCACCACCTATGATGTCACAACAAAGCTCACCGGTTGCACCATCACTGCCAGCCCGCTTGGGCGTCTCGACCTTACATACGGTCTCGGCAACTTCTATGGCGGCGGCAGTCTCGGCAAGGTTGACGGACCTGTCAAGTCGACGCTCACTGACTGCATCGTGGAAGGCAATGTGTTCGGCGCAGGCTACTCAGCCACCCTTCCGACCGTGGCGGTGATGAACAACAGTTTCCAAACACAACCTTACTACAATGGAAACCTCGGCGTATACCTGGACGCAGTTTTCCCATCCACAGTGTCCTACACTTGGGAACATGCCGAGACGGTGAACTCCACAGCCACGGCCATTAACACTTCAACACACAAGCTCTTCACCACGGTCAATTTGGAGAAGACCAACCTCGGCTCGGTGGCCACTGCCACCCTCACCCTCAAGGGCAGCACCACGGTGGGCACCTTCGACGGTAGCGGCGCGCTGACCTCGGGCGGCAATGTCTATGGCGGCGGCGACGAGAGCACCGTCGGCAGCAATGCCACAGTCCTCCTCCAGGGCTGCACCCATGTGGGTGGCAACGTCTTCGGCGGCGGCAACCAGGGTGCTGTTGGCGGCAACTCGTCGGTAACCATCCAGGACCCCTAACCATAACCGGAAGAGGGCTGTAGGATTGGTACGTGGGCGGGGTGTCCGCGTACCAACTATTTTCATCCGTCTGTGTTGTAATCATTTTTTTTTCTTATATTTGCAGATTGCGACCATCCATTGGCGACCATGCAACCGCATGGTTGTCAATGTGGTTGTGGTATGGAGTACCGTAAAATCACGTATTATATTACACGCGCGAGCGAGAAGTAAAGCAGAAAAACGATGACAGACACGTCGCAGGACATAAAAGAAAAACGCAAGGCAATCACGGAAAAGCTGGGCCGCGAGTTGCACAAGCTGCCCCTCGACATCGAGGTGTGGCTCTATGGCAGCGAAGCCCGTGGCGACGCACGCCCCGACTCCGACATCGACCTGCTCATCCTCTTCAACCAGCCGGAGGTACGCTATGCCGATGAGGACAAGATATATAGTGTCACGTATCCTATTGAACTTGAGACAGGTGTTTTAATAAACTCATTTATCACATCAAAAAAGGAATGGGAATCACGCATGACACCATTCCGGGACAATGTACAAACTGACAGAGTAAGACTGTAATTATGCTACAAGACAAAGACAGGATAGAAATAATTCGCTATAGAATAGAAAACGCCCATCGTACTCTTAATGAGGTTCAACTTCATATTGACAACGGCTTTTACAATACTGCGATGAACCGTATGTATTATGCATGCTATTATGCTGCCAGTGCGTTACTTGTGGCGAAGCATATCACAACAAAGTCGCATGACGGAGTGAAGCAGATGTTTGGCTTGCATTTTGTTAAGACGGGCATCGTCTCAGAAGAACTGGGTAGATTCTATAGTCGTCTGTTCGACAAACGTTCAAAGGGAGATTATGAGGATCTTTTCGACAATACTCGTGAAACTTGTGAAAACGCTTTTCCTGATGCCAAAAAACTTGTGGTTCGTTTATCCCAGTTGGCCAACGACTGGCTCAAAGAACAGGAACAACCCCCAATCCGATGGAAACCACTTCGCAATATATAACTCCACACGCTAGCGCCAGAGGCATGAGGATGCTTCTCTTCCTGGCGGCCATGCTGGCCATGACGACAGGGGCGTGGGCCCAG
>JAFSKP010000084.1 GCA_017448905.1 Bacteroidales bacterium
CAGGTATTTCTGGTAGTACTGCTCGGCCTCGTCGAACTTCTCCTGGAAACGGCACATCTCGGCCAGGTTGAAGTAGAGCTTGCGCTCGCTCTTGTAGTACTCCTCGTCGGCCAGGCGCTTGTAGATGCGCTCGGCGCGGGGGTAGTTGTAGGTCAGTCGATAGCACTCGGCAATCTGGAAGTAGACGCGATTCTTCTCGGCTTTGTTGTCCTTGATTTTTTCATAGGCGGCTTCGTACTCTTTGACGGCTTCGATGAAACGGTTTTGGTCGAAGAGGTTGTCGGCCTTGGCAGCGAGACTTTTTGACTGGGCGTAGGCGCCGGAGGCCATCAGCATGGCCGCAAAGAGCATCAGGAAACCCTTTTTAAATGTTTTCATAATTATATACCCAAGTTTTCTTTTTGTTCTATTAATATCATAATCAACTCATTAAAAGAGTATTCTTCCCCATTTAATGCGTTAATTTAAAATGCTAAAATACGACTTTTTCCCGATATGGCAAAATTTTTCACCAAAAGCCGAAAAAACGCTCTGGATTCGGGAATCAGAGTTTGAGTTTCGTGGTGGCGATGTCAGGGGTGAGGGTAAAGGTGGAGCCTTTGGCAAGGGATGGGAGGTCGAACATGAGGTCGGTCATGATGCCTTCCATGATGGAGCGGAGGCCACGGGCGCCGAGGTGGTATTTTACTGCCCGGTCGACGACGAGGTCCAGGGTCTCGCCGGGGATGTCGAGAGTGACATCGTCCATGCGGAAGAGTTCCTGATATTGTTTCACCAGGGCGTTTTTGGGTTCGGTGAGGATGCGTCGTAGGGCTTCACGGTCAAGGGGTTGCAGTGCGGTGAGCACGGGGAAACGACCTACGAGTTCGGGGATAAGGCCGAATTTTTTGAGGTCCATGGGCTGGACATACTGAAGCATGTTGTCGCGGTCGAGTTCGGCGCGCGTTTCGTCGCCCTTGAAGCCTATGACATTGGAATTGAGTCGTGAAGCGATGGCACGCTCGATGCCGTCGAAGGCACCTCCACAGATAAAAAGAATATTGCGTGTGTTGATGGTGATGAGTTTCTGCTCGGGGTGCTTCCGTCCCCCTTCAGGGGGGACGGAAACGAGGGCGCCTTCGAGGAGTTTCAGCAGGGCCTGCTGGACGCCTTCGCCGCTGACGTCGCGGGTGATGGAAGTGTTTTCGCTCTTGCGGGCTATCTTGTCTATTTCGTCAATAAAGACGATGCCGCGCTCGCAGGCTGCCACGTCGTAGTCGGCGGCCTGGAGGAGGCGCACAAGGACGTTCTCAACGTCGTCACCCACATATCCGGCCTCGGTGAGGGTGGTGGCATCGGCGATGCAGAACGGTACTTTGAGGAGGCGCGCGATGGTGCGGGCTAGGAGGGTTTTCCCGGTGCCGGTCTCACCGACCATGACAATGTTGGATTTCTCAATCTCGACATCGTTCTTGTCTCCGTGCTCCTGATTGTATTTCAACCTCTTGTAGTGATTGTAGACGGCCACGGAGAGGACTTGTTTGACTGTGTCTTGTCCGATGACATATTGGTCGAGGAAGGTCTTTATTTCAGTGGGTTTGGGGATATCCGAGCTTTGGATCTCGAATTTCGGGTTATGAGTCTGTTGGTTTTCTTCGTTGAAGATTTTCCTTGCTTGGTCGACACAGTTTTGGCAGATGTAGCCGTTGAGGCCTGCCAAGAGCATGCCGGCTTGCGAGGCGGGACGGCCACAGAAGGAGCAGTGTTCTTCGTTGGTAGGTTTCTTGGACATTTACAATAATTGGTTTTTAGCTGCATCCTGACGGATGAATATGAACAAAAGGATGGTGAAGGCGAGGAGCGATGAGCCGCCATAGGAGAAGAAGGGGAGGGGAATGCCGATAACGGGTACCAAGCCGAGCACCATGCCCACATTGACAAAGAGGTGGATGAAGAGGATGCTGGCCACGGAGTATCCGTAGATGCGTGCGAAGGGCGACCGCTGCCGTTCGGCCATGTTGATGAGTCGGATAAGGAGAACGACATAGAGGGTCACCAGAATGGCGGAACCGAAGAATCCCCATTCTTCGCCCACGGTGCAGAAGATGAAGTCGGTCTCCTGCTCGGGTACGAAGTCGGCTTTGGTCAGGGTGCCTTTGAGGAAGCCTTTGCCGATAATGCCACCCGAGCCGATGGCGATTTTTGACTGGTTGACGTTGTAACCGGAGCCTTGCAGGTCCTCAGTCTTTCCCAGCAACACATCAATGCGGCCACGTTGGTGGGGCTCCAGTACATTGTTGAAGACGAAGTCGACGGAGAAGATGAACATGGCGCAGCAAGCGAAGACGGCCGCCACACGCCAGTAGTCGCGCATGGAGCGCTTGTTGAGCCAGAGGAAGAGATAGAAGAGGCCTGCGCCAAAAAGGATGGCGAGGAGGACGTATTTGTTGACAAGCAAAGCGAGGACGAAGAGGGCGATAGCCGCCACACCGATGATGAGGAAGTTGCCCGAGAGTCCTTCTCGGTAGAGAGGGAAGATGAATCCCACGAAGACGAGGGCCGAACCGGTGTCGTGTTGCAAGAGGATGAGGGCAGCGGGTACTGCGATGAGAATCGCCGCCACTATCTTGGTGCGCATGTCGCGCATGTCGATACCAATGGTCGACAGGTATTTAGCTATCGCTAAGGCAGTGGCAAATTTGGCAAATTCCGAGGGTTGAAAACGGAAGAATCCGAAGTCTATCCACGACTTGCCACCGTTGACGGTGACGGCCAGGAACAGTGTGAGCACCAGAAGACCCATGACGATGCCGTAGATGGGGTAGGCGGTGTTGGAAAAGACTCGTGGTTCGGTGGAGGCGATAATCACGGCGAGGATGAGGGCAACGGCAATCCAGATGAACTGCTTGCCATGCTGCACCGAGAAGTCGAAGAGGACAGAGTGGTCGGCATTATAGCCGGCGGCGTAAATGTTTACCCAGCCGAAGAGCATGATGGCGAGCCACAACCCGATGGTTACCCAGTCCAATTTAATCTTTTCCTGATACATGGTTTATCCTCTCTTCTTGGCTTTTTTGACCCTGCGAGTGAGCGGGAGCTTCTGGCAGGGGTTGATTTCTTTGTACATTTTCTCGACATCCTTGCGTTTTACCTCGCCGTTGAGATATTTCTCTACCAGAAGACCCGCGATGGGGGCTGCCCAGGTGCCGCCACCGCCCTGCGCATTTTCCACATAGACGGCCATGGCTATCTTGGGATTGTCCTTGGGGGCGAAGCAGATGAAGACGGAGTGGTCGTTGCCGTAGTTCTCGGCGGTGCCGGTCTTGCCACAGATGTCGAGACCATCGACGCGTGCACGCCGTGCCGTGCCACCTGCCACATGCACCACATCGTACATGCCGGCAGCGGCGATGTCGAAGTATTTCCTGTCGACACCTGTCTCATGGCGCTTGTGGTACTCCTCATTCTGGATGGAGTCGGGGCCGTAGAAGCGCACCATGTGAGGTGTGACGTAGTAGCCACGGTTGGCAACGATGGCGGCGAGGTTGGCCATCTGGATGGGGACCACGGTGACCTCTCCCTGACCGATGGAGTTGGAGTAGATGGTGGAGAATGCCCAGCGCTCCTTACCATACCATCGGTTATAGAAGGATGTGTCGGGAATGTTACCACTTGACATGCCGCTTTTGGGTAGATCGATGTCTATCTTTTGGCCAAAGCCGAAGCGAAGCATATAATTGTGCCACACGGTGAGACCATATTGTGCATCCTTGTAGATGTTTTTGTATTTACCCTGCTGGATAACACGACGGTAGACCTGGTAGAAGTAGGGGTTGCAGCTCATCTTGATGGCCTCCTGCACCGAGCGTGCCGAGGGATGGTTGTGGCAACCCACGAGGCTCTTGTCGCAGGCGAATCCGCTGCCGGGGTTGATGACGCCGAGGTCGAGAGCTACCATCGACTGGGCTACCTTGAAAATGGAGCCTGGGGGATACTGGCCGATGAGGGCGCGATTGAGCATGGGCTTTGAGATGTCGCTGTTGAGCATGATATAGTTCTTGCCGCGGATACGGCCGACGAGGAGGTTGGGATCATAGGTGGGGGCGGAGACCATGGCAAGAATCTCGCCCGACGAGGGCTCTATGGCCACTACGCAGCCGCGCTTGTTGGCCATGAGTTCCTCGGCGTAGGTCTGGAGATCGGCGTCAAGGGTGGTGTAGAGGTTGCTTCCCTCTACGGGCAGGGTGTCAAGGGCTCCGTTGCGGTAGGGGCCTATTTCTCGGTTATGCACATCGACATGCATCACTTTTTTGCCTTTGATGCCGCGCAATACCTCCTCGTAGCTTTTCTCTAGGCCACTCTTGCCGATGTAGTCGCCGCGTTTGTAATAGGGATCGCGGTCGAGGTCGGCTTGGTCCACTTCGCCCACATAGCCCAGCACCTGTGCCGCGATGGGACGGTCGTAAATTCTGAGGGTACGCTGCGAAATGTAGAAGCCTTTGAAGCGGAACATCTTGTTCTCGAATTTGGCGTATTCTTCCTTCGAGACTTGTTTCATGAAGATGGAGGCCGAATAGGGCGAGTAATTGCGGGCCTTCTGCATGCGGTCGTTGAATTCGTCAAGGGTGATGCCGAGGCTCTCGCAGAAGTAGGCGGTGTCGAGATTCTTGACCATGCGGGGGATGACCATGAGGTCGTAGACGGCCTCGTTGTGCACCAGCAACTCGCCGTGGCGGTCATAAATGAAACCGCGGGCGGGATACTGCGTTACATTGCGCAACGACTGCATCTCGCCCAACGCTTTGTATTTGGGGTTGAAGAGTTGCAACATCGCTAGGCGTCCTATAAACAGAACCCCAATGACAATGAAGATAATCTTCACCACATGGCTGCGGTCGGCATACTGGTTTGACATAATTTATATCTAACGAGTATGCGTGTGAAATATTGTTTCTCGAGGGAAAATATTTTTACCGCCAGCGGAGGGTCTCGATGAGGTGGTCGAGATCGGTTTGCATGTAGTCGAGGACGGGAGCGAGGGAGTCGTTGTTGGGGGCATGATTGATGAAGAGTGCGCCGCGAAGGAAATGGTGAACGGAGTCGGTAGCGTAGAATTGATAAGTGGAAGCCACGTTCTTGCCCTTGAGGTGCCATTTGACGGCATGCACCGTGTGATCGTCGCTCTCGAAGACCTGCTCGTC
This sequence comes from Bacteroidales bacterium, assembly GCA_017448905.1. Classification (GTDB taxonomy): domain Bacteria; phylum Bacteroidota; class Bacteroidia; order Bacteroidales; family P3; genus Colimorpha. The sequence continues at coordinate 5,181 of JAFSKP010000084.1, forward strand.
GATGCCAGAGGCGAACTGGTAGTGCTTTTCCAGCATGCGTGTAGAGGTGTCGGTTTGGCCACGCAGGTCGTTAACTCCACGCAGGTGCTTATAGGTGAGGAATACAACGCCGCTCCACTGAGGGTAGTTGATGTCGAGCCATATCTCGTGTCCCGTGTTCTTTTTCAGTGACAATTCCGCTTTGTCGTTCATCTCGAAAAGGAAGGGTAGGGGAAGGCTGTCGACGGCCACGTAGTGGGCCTCTGGTGTGTCGATGCGGAGATAGGCTTGCGGCTTGGGAGAATAGTCGTTTCCACCGCATGCCACCAGTATTGTCGAGACAAATAATGTGGTTAGTATATTTCTGATTCTCATTGTCTTTAAACTTTAAACTTTAAACTTTAAACTTTATTTTGTATCTTTGCATCATGAACCGCCTTCAATACTTCCTGCACGCCAAGACACAGTTCAATCTGCATTCGCCCTTCGTCTACAGGCTCTATACCGAGGTACTTTTCTCGCGTGCCAAGGGGGCACCGCATGGTCGTTTCGCTGAGGTGGTGTGGCGTCTGGAACGTCATTACAATATTGCTTCTGAGCATTTGGACGACACTGCTGTCCTCGACACCTCTGACGGCCGTTTCCTTGTTGTCGATCGTCCTCACCGTGACGAGCAGCGGTGGCAGTCCATCATTGCTGACCCTCAGTGGCAAGTTACCATCGACCTCTTTTCCGTGGGGCTTGCTGTAGAAAATCCACGTCTCCACAAGCAACATTTCATATTGCGTTAGCGCATTTGGCGACCGTCGAGCATGGGTACAAAACTGTAGGCGCCAAATCTTTCCACTTTCCAGTCTTTCTCTTCAGAACCCTCCTTGGTGATGCGTAGCATCTCCTGGCCATTATCATCATCGAGGGGGATGACCATAATGCCGCCATCCTTAAGTTGTTGCATTAGTGCCGTGGGTATTTCGCGGGCTCCGCAGGTGACGATGATACGGTCGTAGGGGCCATAGTTTACTTCCTTTAATCCTTGGTAACCGTCACCGAGGAAACAACGCACACGAAACCCCAGCTCTGCGAGTAGCGCGCGTGTTTTGTCGAAGAGCCCTTTTTGCCGTTCGACGCTGAAGACCTTGGCACCCATCTTGCAGAGGATGGCGGCTTGATAGCCGCTTCCGGTACCTATTTCCAGCACCTTCATGCCGGGCTGCACGTTGAGTAACTGACTCTGCATGGCCACGGTAGAGGGGTGCGAGATGGTCTGTTCGCAGCTGATTTTCAGCGCACGGTCCTCATAGGCGAAGGTGTCCAGCGCTCCGTCGATAAACCAATGCCGCGGCACCTCTTCCATGGCTCGCAGCACCATCTCGTCGTTGATGCCTTTGACTCGCAGGGCTTCAACCATCTGCTTTCGCAATCCTTTATGTTTGAATGTGTCTTGTCGTGTCATTGCTTGGTGAACCCTTGCGCCTGTAGTTCGATAGTAGTGTTCTGCGGCGTGACCATCACGCTGGGCATGCCTTTCTCTGTGATGTAGCCGATGATGTGAATGCCCTCCAGGGTCTTGATTTTCTCGTAATCTTTCTGATCCACAGTGAAGAGTAACTCGTAGTCGCGGCCGCCATTGAGGGCGCAACTCACGGGAAGCATGTTCTTGCTCATCTCCGAACACACGCGCGAGCACTGGTAGTCGATGGGCAGGCGCTCCTCATAAACCTCACAGCCACAACCTGAGGCCTTCCCGAGGTGTAATAGGCTGTCGGCCAGACCTTCGCTGACATCAATCATCGAGGTGGGTACCACTTCGCGTTCGGCCAGTTTCTTGACGATATCCATGCGTGGCTCAGGTTTGAGGAAGCGCTCCAGCACGTAGTCGAAGCCGTCGAGGTCGGGCTGGAAATTGGGATTGGCTTGATAGGTAACCTTCTCTCTCTCAAGCACCAGCAGTCCTGCATAGGCGCTGCCGAGGTCACCGCTGACGCAGATGAGGTCGTTGTGTTTGGCTCCGCTGCGGTAGGCAATCTTGTCCTCGTCGGCTTCGCCTATTACGGTGACGGTCAGTACCATGCCTGCACGGGTGCTACGGGTGTCGCCACCCACGAGACACACATCATAGCGGTCGCAACAGAGGCGGATGCCGGCGTAAAGTTCATCGAGAGCTTCCACCGAGTAGCGGTTGCTCACGGCAATGGAGACCAGCGCCTGACGTGGCGTGCCGTTCATGGCAGCGATATTGCTGATGGCTACGGCTACGGACTTGTATCCCAGGTGCTTGAGTGGTGTGTACATCATGTCGAAATCCACACCTTCCACTAGGGTCTGCACCGTGACAAGGGTGCGTTTCTTGCCCTTGCCCAGCACAGCGCAGTCGTCGCCCTGACAGGCGGTGTCGGCTGTCAGGCGGTCGATGAGCGCTACCTTGCCCAACTGGCCTATCTCTGTTCTTCCTTCTTGATATTGTAGTTGTTCCATAATAAATAATTCATCAATATTCCTGCTGCCACGCTGGCATTGAGGCTTTCGGCCGTGCCGCCAACATTGGGGATGAGCACAGGGTCAGTCACCTGAGCCATGGCCTCTTTGGAAATTCCACGGCTCTCATTGCCGATAAGTAATACCACCTCTCTGGCAATACCAGTATTTTGGGCGGCAATGGGTTTGCCCTGTAGCGAGGCTCCGTAGACAGGCATACCGCAAGCGCTCAGCCACTCTGGTAGGTCGACATAATCAACCTTTGTGCGGAATACGGCACCCATTGAAGCCTGTACTACCTTGGGGTTGTAGCAGCTGACGGTGTCGCGGCTGCACACCACATGGCGCACACCGAACCAGTCGGCTGTCCGCAGCATGGTACCCATATTTCCTGGATCCTGTATCTTATCAAGCGCCAGCGTAAGGCCACTTCTCATTTCCCATTTTTCGCTTCCCACTTTTCGCTCTAAAAGCATCCATACTTGGTTGGGTGTCTTGAAGTTGGAGAGTCGTTCCAATTCCGCCGGACTCACTTCGAAGGTCTCCTCCGCCACCATGCCGTCGGCGTGAGCCGACAGCCATTCCGCCGTCGCGCATACCGCCCTGATGGCAAGGCCCGACGCTATCGCCTCGGCAGCCATCTTGGGACCCTCAACAACAAAAACCGCCTCCTCGTCGCAACGTTTCTGCAGGCGGTAGGCGGCCAATTCCTTCAGTTTATTTTTACTTATCAAAGCTCTATATACATGTTGTTTTCTTGTGCCAGGCGGCGCAGGTTGATGATGGCGTAGCGCATACGGCCGAGAGCGGTGTTGATACTCACGCCGGTACGGGCGGCAATGTCCTTGAAATCGCACTTGCCGTAGTGGCGCAGGATGACCACGCGGCGCTGCTCGGGAGGAAGCATCTTCACCAGCTTGCGGATGTTCTGGCTCGTCTGTTTCTTCATGATGGCATGCTCAGCATTCTCGTCCTGAATCTTGAGGTTGTCCACCACGTCACCTTCGGGTTTATTGGGCACCAAAGGCATCTTGTTGTTGCGGCGGAAGTAGTCCACAATGAGGTTGTGCGCGATGCGCATCACCCAGTGGACAAACTTGTTCTCGTCCTTGTAAAGGCCGGAGTTGATGGTGACGATGACTTTGTAGAAGGTATCCTGGAAGATATCATCCGCCGTTTCCTTCTCTTTCACCACCGAAAAAATGTAACCATACACCTTCGCTTGGTAGCGCTCGAGGAGCACTTCAAAGCAAGATGCGTCGCCTTCCTGGTAGCGCAGAATCAGTTCATTGTCTGACAGTTGTCTGGTTTTTACGTCCGTCATATTCCTCTATCTTTTAGGGGGTTAAAACTGATACGGTTGCTTCATTCAATCCTTGTTGGTTCTACATTAATTCGGCTGCAAAGATACAACTTTTTTTTAACATACAAATAAAAAAATGAAAAATGTTAAAAAACGCCCTTCCAACGCCTATTTTTCTCTATTCCGTAACTTCCTGTGAACCACCTATCAACTACCTATCAACTCCTAACCAACTCCTACCACAGTGGGAGATGATAAAGGGATGGGTAAGGGGAGAGTAAGAGCGGAGTAAGAGTTGGTGGGTTGTAAGTGCATTGTATCAAGTGGTTAGAAAATGACATTTTGAGGTGCCACAATATTTTCCCTCATTTCGCGTTATGAGAGGGTTGAAAGAAAGGAAACACGTTATGGAACTGAAAGATACACTCAAAGACCTCGTCTTTACCAAAAGTGAGTTGAAACGGAATGTTTTTGATGCCACGAAAGAAACCTTCGAGATTTTCCGCAAGCAGACACGCGAACTGATAGGGCTTTTCCGTGAACGTTGTCGCGAGGAGGGCCGACAGGTGACTTTTGAGTTTACCGACCGCGGCGACTTCGAGTTCGAGGTGACGTTCGCGGGCGATGTGTTGCTGTTTATGATGCACACCAATGTGTTTGAGTTCTCGCGCGACCATCAGGTGATGAAGACCCCCTATGTGCGGGAGGATCCGAGACGTTCGTATTGTGGGGTGATTCATATCTATAACTTCCTGGCTGATAGTATTATCTATCAGCGCGATAACGACTTGGGGTATATGATCGGGCGCGTGTTTGTCAACAATGAGAAGCACTACTTCATTGAGGGTAAGCGCGAACTGGGTATGTTGTACACCAATTTTAACACTTCGACAGTCACCCCGGAGAGTGTCCAAGGTATCATCGAGTCGGCTATCGAGTACACCACCAATTTTGATCTTTTGACCCCTCCATACGATGAAGTTAAGCTCGTCTCAGTGGGTGAGATGAGGAGTAATTTTGACAAAAAAATGTTGGTGACAGGCAAGCGCTTAGGTTTTCGTTTTCAGGCAGATGAGCAGTAATCGAGGGAAGATATTAACCGATGGCGTTGAAAAAAATTTTGCCATGTCGGAAAATGTTTGTACTTTTGCACCCGCTTTTGACAGACAAAAAAGTCTCAAAAAGAGTGATGCCGCGTTCGTCTAGCTGGCCCAGGACGTGAGATTTTCATTCTCAAAATCGCGGGTTCGAATCCCGCACGCGGTACTAAAAAAGAATATATAATAATAAGAAGAACAACAATTAATTTATGGCACACCACAAGTCTGCAAAAAAGAGAATTCGCTCGAGCGAAAAAAGAAGAGTTGAGAACAGATACTACGCCAAGACCATGCGCAATGCTCTGCGCGACTTCCGTGCTCTGGAAGACAAGGCCGTGGCTACCGAGCGTCTGCCCAAGATGATTAGCATCATCGACAAGCTTGCCAAGCGCAGCATCATCCACAAGAACAAAGCTTCCAACCTGAAGTCGAAGTGCATGCGTCAGGTCAACGCCATGTAATTCACGACACAGCGAATCCTTGAAAACAAAAAAGCCGCTCTCGAAAGAGAGCGGCTTTAGTTTTGTTGCGACTGGACAATCAGCTGAGTACAGCAGCGCGTTCGTCGTCGTCCCAGTAGGTCATATTGCGGAAGGGATTCACCTCGTCCTTGTGGCGAGAGACTTTCTTTTGCTCCTCGATGTAAGCCTGGATGTCAGCGTAACGCTGCTGGTATTGCTGCCAGAGGGTTTCATCGAGTTGGTCGACATTAGCCAACTCACAGAGGACGCCGTAGGCGTGGGCCTCGCGCTGGGCAGGATAGGCTTCCCATAGGGTGTCCATGCGGTCGTGCAGTTGCTGCCAGCTTCCGATAGCGCCGCTCTCCACGTCGGCGATGAGCTGCTCCATGTCGGGCTTGGTGACAAGTTGGCCGCCGATATTGACCCATTCTTTGGGAGACGCGGCAGGTCGCATTTCTACAGACGGGTTGGAAGTTAGCGTCTTCATGGCGTAGAAGACCAGCATCTCCTCGTAGGCTTTGAAGCCTTCCTCGGCTTTGAGGACAACGGTGGGACGCTTGCTCTTCTCCTGACCCTGGGCGTAGACGGTGTCGGTGGTGGAAGCCGCCATCCAAGCACGCAACTGCTTCATGCCGCGGAGTATCTCCTCGGCGGTATCGGGAGCCAGGTTGTCGAACTCTATGTGCTGGGCCTTGAGCTTGCGTTTGTCGCGCTTGGCGAATTTCTTGCTGTTGCGGTCCATGGCGTACATGTTGTACATCCACCAGTAAGCCGGCATAATCTCCAGTTGGTCTTTGCTTACGTTGTTGTTCACCAAGGCGAAGGGCAGTGTGATGTTGAGTTCGGCAGGGTAGTCGGCTTTGGCCAGCAGGCAGTAGGATGCGAAACGGCTCGAGTGCTTGAAGGAGCAGCAGAGTCCGGGCCAGAAACCACGGCCTGCGGCAATCTCGTTGTCGGCGGTGCGGCTGTTGTGGTTGCTGCCGATGGTGCCGCCTGCGGCGATGTTGCTCTGGCCCATGATGAGGCCGGCGATGAGGAACGAGTTGTTGTGGTGCTGCTCGTGGGCAGGGAAGATGATGCTGTTGCCCACCTCGCAGCGTGCCAGCGTACTGTTGTCGCCCACCACGGTGTCGTTGAGCCTCAGACCGAACTCCAGGTGCACATGCTCGCCCAGCAGGAAGCGCTCGGCGATGACACCGTGTTCCACGGTGCATCCGTAGCCTATCACGCCGTCAATGAGCGTGATGCAACTGTCAACCACCGTGGGGTCCTCCTCGCAGGAGAGGATGGAGACGTTGCGGATGCAGGTGGTGTTCTTGATGGTGCAGTCGCCGCCCACATGAGAGAGGCTTTCTTGGGCGGCGGTGAATTCATTCAGTTTCTGTATGAACGCCTTGTGGCCACGGTAGCGGGCCCACATATAGGCGTCGCCAATAGTCATTCCGGCGAAGGGGAGTATGGCGCGGCCCCCGTTCTCGTTCATTACCTCGAGGGCTTTGGGCGTTCCGCCACCCGTCATCTCGCCGATATTGAACAACGTCACGTTGTCGCCCAGTGTGTAGTTGGAGAGCAGGCGCACGTCGCGGATGGTGACGTTGGCGCCGAGGGTGCAGTTGCAGAGGGTTGAGTTCCGCACCTGTTTGACGCAGAAGGGGTCGGCCACCCGCACAGTGGACCAATCCTCGGCGTAGTTACCTTGCCGCTCCAGTTGTTCTATTTCGCTCGGTAAAAGATTGCGATACATGGGCGTTTATTTGTAGAGGTTTACAAATTCTTCTATTGAGCCTTCAATGCGCTGCTTGTCTTTGAAGTAGTCGTATGTGCTCATTTTGAGTTCGACCGAAGCTTCCTCGTCACATACCACTACGGCGTGAGGGTGCATCTGCAGCATGCTGCTGGTCCACATGTGGTTGACACCGTTTTCTATCATGTGGTGCAAGGCACGGGCTTTCTTGGGACCGTTGCAGAGGATGAGTACCTCACGGGCATCCATCACAGTGCCCACGCCGACGGTGAGGGCCTGTTTGGGCACTTTGGTCTCGTCGTTGTCGAAGAAGCGGCAGTTGGCCTGGATGGTGTTGGTGGTGAGGGTTTTGATGCGGGTGCGGCTGGCCAGCGAAGAACCGGGCTCGTTGAAGGCTATGTGGCCGTCGGGACCCACTCCGCCCATGAAGAGATCCACACCTCCGGCGGCGGCAATCATCTCCTCATAGTGTTCGCACTCTGCCTTCAGGTCTTTGGCGTTGCCGTCGAGGATGTGGACATTCTCCTTCTTGATGTCGATGTGGCTGAAGAAGTTGTTCCACATGAAG
>JAFSKP010000085.1 GCA_017448905.1 Bacteroidales bacterium
TCCAGGGTCTCCAGATTGCCACCTGTCTGCGAGAAATCGAGCCGCAGCACCTCAAAGCTGTTCCGCAGTTCTGTCGGGTGCTCCGCAATCCACAGACCGTTGAACAGCCTGTCGAAGTCGTCCTTGCGGTTGATGTCGTAATAGTACTGCATCATGCTCATGAAGAGACTCTTGCCGAAGCGGCGCGGACGAATCAGAAACAGAAAGTTGCCAACCAATTCCATGCGAGGAAGATACATGGTTTTGTCAGCATAATATTTGTTTTCGTTACGCAGTTGCGCGAAATCGGATATTCCGTAGGGGGATAAGCTTATAGTCTGCCATGATGCTATTGTTTTTTCTGTTGGGACTAAGAATTATGAAAATATCACACCACCTTCCAGTCGTCGATGCAGCGGTGACGGGTGTTGAAGTTGATGCCGATGCGGATAAGCTTTCGTGGGTCGGTGGCGAATGGAGTGGCGTAGCCCTTTTCTTCGATTTGCCGCAGGGCGATGTCGGCCGACTGGTCCGTCTTTATCTCGATGATGTAGACGTAGTCCTTGGTCTGCATCACGGCGTCGATGCGTCCGCGGCTGGTATGCCGCTCCACCTCCACGTGGAAGCCCAGCATCTTGAAGAAGACATACATAGTGTTCTGGAAATAGATCTCGCAGTCGCCAATGACCTGGTAGTTGCCGTCGGCGAACATCGCCGCCATGCGGGTCATGAAAGATTCCGTGTTGCCGCTGCGTATCTCCCTGACGAAGCTGCTCAGCGCGAAAGTGGCGCTGCCTTTCTCGCGCGGAATGTAGTGGTTGGACAGGAGGCGGGTGAATCCGCGTTCCACCTCGCGGTTGGGGAAGCCCAGCGTGAAGGTGCCGAACTCGCTGTCGTGGCCTTTGATGGTCAGGTAGCCGCTCTGGTAGAGCAGCGGCAGCGGGTTGGGGTCGCTGAAGTTCAGGCTCGACAGGTCGCCGGCCGTCGTCTCCTCGTTTGTGATGCGTTCAAGGTCATACTCCGTGTCCTGCAGCCTCTTAACCAGAAACTCCGGTGTGGCCGTCTCGTACCAGTATTCGCCAAACTGCATCTGCTTCAATGTCTTCAGCACACTGAAAGGGTTGTACACATGCTCTCCGCCGACACTGAAAAGGTAGCCGTCGTAGTACTCCTTTAGTTTCCTGTAGCACTCCTCCTTGCATACGCCCTCTGTTGCGGCAAGTTCCCCGATGCCCTCGTCGAAATAGCTGTGCAACTCCTCCTCTGTTATGCCGCATAGGGTAGAGTAGACGTTGCTGAAAGTGATGTCGTCCAGATTGTTGAGGTCGCTGAAGATGCTTATCTTGCTGAATTTTGTCACTCCGGTGATGAAAGCGAAGCGGATGTAGTTGTCGCAGGTCTTCAGGTTGCCGTAGAAAGCCTTGAGTGTGGCACGGTTCTTCTCCTGCAGCTCAGGGATGTCGCTGGTCTGCAGCAGCGGCTTGTCGTACTCGTCAATCAGAATCACCACCTTCTGCCCCGTCTTATTGTAGGCGTTGGCGATGACATGGTAGAAGCGTTCCTCAGTGGATCTGTTACTGAATTCGTTGCCGTAAAGAGTTTCCCACTGCTCCAGATGCTTGTTCAACTCTGCGGTCAAAGCATCCGCTTCAGTATAATTTTTGGAGTTCAGGTCCAGCCGCAGCACCGGGTATTCCGTCCATTCTTTTTCCATCGCGCTTATCGCCAGCCCCTCGAACAGGTCGCGTCTCCCCTTGAAATAGCTCTCGAAGGTCGAAAGCAGCAGCGACTTCCCGAACCGACGCGGACGGCTGATGAAATAACACTTCCCGCTGTTGGCAATTCGGTATACCATTTCGGTCTTGTCAACGTATGCGTAATCGTCTGTTATTATATCGCTAAAAGTTTGTATTCCAATAGGGTAATTCATATCGCTGTCTTTAGGGTTCAAAGTGCAAATATACGTTTTTTTTCGCTTTTTCTTTGTAACCAAAATATTATGTGTGTTTTTTTGCAACGTCAATCAGCCAAGCCGTTGACGGGTCGTTGGGTACAAACTCCGTTGGAGTGATTGAAGAGGGATACTTAATGCCCGTTATCTAAAATGTGTATTGGTGGAACACGAATTACACGAATAGTACGAATGAAGCAACGCAAGTTTTTACCCAAATAGCCACCTCAATAGGGTGGCTGTTGTGTTCGCCGGTTATTCATAAAGAAGCAATATCATACCCTGTCAGGATTTCTTTTTTTTCGTCTCTTTTTGCTATTTTAAGGATTATTTGTAAATTTGCATTTTTGATTGTTTTTCTTGTTGCGATTATCTTTTTGAATTGCAATGGGAAAGACTGTTAGGATATATTTGCAAGTATGAAATTAAATGAAAATAATACCGCCCCATCAGATCTACGCAATCCTCAGGAGCTTGTTGCGGAGAACAATGCTATGAAAGTTAATGTATCGTCGGAAATAGGGCGATTGAATGCCGTGCTTCTGCACCGCCCGGGGCCGGAGATAGAGAGAATGACACCGGCGACGGCGGCAGAGGCACTGTATAGCGACATACTGAACAAGAGGATAGTGGATGATGAGTATCGCTATTTTTGTGGCGTATTCGAGAAAGTCGCCAAGGTATACTATGTGAACGACATCCTTGAGCACCTGCTCGAGGACGACGACCTCTGCAACTCGCTGGTCACACAGAGCTGCAAGGCCGAGGGTGCCGACTATCTGGTCGACGACCTTATGATGATGCCCGTCAAGGATATAGCCCGTTCGCTCATCGAGGGGTTCCCTTACCGTGAAGGCAAGGATCCTCAACGCTTCGCCGGACGCCGTTATGTGTTGCGTCCGCTATACAACCTGTTCTTCACCCGCGACGCCTCTTCGTCGGTGTACGACCGTGTGCTCATCAACTCCATGTCGTTCGATGTGCGTAAGCGTGAGAACTTGATTTACAAGTCGATATTCAAGCACTTTTTCAAGTGTGAAGTGATGAATGCACAGGAGTGGAATGCTGCGGCACATACCGAAGGCGGCGACGTGCAGATTGGCCGCCGGGACCTGCTCTGCATCGGACAGGGCATCCGAACCGACGCAAAGGGTATCGAGTTCCTAGCCCACGCTTTTGGCGACCGGCCTAAATTCAATATTATTGTGCAGGAGCTGCCGCACCATCCCGAGTCGTTCATCCATCTCGACATGGTCTACACCTTCCTCGACCGGGACCGCTGCATGATCTACGAGCCAATGCTCCGCAAGACGGCGGAGTTTGCCGGCAAGGCGACGACATGGATTGAAATCGACAACGGCAAGGTCAAGTATCATGACTGCAAGGATATGCTCGAGGCGTTGAAGCACGTGGGGATGGAGATGGAACCGGTCTTCTGCGGAGGCGACGACCTGTGGATGCAGCAGCGCGAGCAGTGGCACAGCGGCGCCAACTTCTTCGCCTTGGCTCCGGGCAAGGTGATAGGCTACCGTCGCAACAGCCACACCATAGATGCCTTGGACAAGGCGGGATTCAGCGTCCTCAAGGCCGAGGATGTCGCCGAGGGACGTGTGAGTATTGACGACTACAGCCGTTGCGTGGTGACCTTCGCTGCCAGCGAGTTGCCTCGCGCCGGTGGCGGTGCACGCTGCATGACGATGCCTATCAACCGCGAGGAAGCCTTTTAGAATGATTGAATGCTTGAATGATTGAATGCTTGATTGTTTGAATGCTTGAATGTGTGAATGCTTGATTGTTTGAATGCTTGAATGCTTGAATGCTTGAATGCTTGAATAATCATCAAGAAACGTCAAACCAAAAAAGTAAAATCTCAAACGTAAAACGTTAAACAAATAATAATGGACAGAAATCTGAAACAGTATCACTTGGTGAACAACGTCATAGGCTGGCTGATAGGAATCATGGCCTGTGCCGTCTACATCATGACAGCTGAGGCTACGGCCTCGTGGTGGGACTGTGGCGAGTATATCGCCACGGCATATAAAGTGCAAGTGGGGCATCCTCCCGGAGCACCTACCTTCCAGATCATCGGACGCCTTTTCTCGCTTTTCAGCGACCCCTATCATGCAGCTTTTGCTGTCAACGTCATGTCTGCCATGGCCAGCGGCCTGGGTATCATGTTCCTTTATTGGACCATCACGCTGCTGGGCAAGAAGCTCTTGAAAGCCGAAGAGATCGTCCTCTCCAACTTCAAGGTCTGGGCTGTCTTTGCCAGCGGTATTGTAGGAGCTTTGGCCTATACCTTCACCGACACCTACTGGTTCTCGGCGGTGGAGGGCGAGGTCTATGCCATGTCGTCGTTTTTCACAGCCGTGGTGTTCTGGGCCATCCTTAAATGGGAAGAGCAGAGCGACGACAGCCATTCGCTGCGTTGGCTGGTACTGATTTCGTTCCTCGTGGGCATAGCTATCGGAGTCCACCTCCTCAACTTGCTGACAATCCCCGCAATAGTCTATGTGGTCTATTTCAAGAAATATCCTAAGACTACCGTCAAGGGCTTTGTCGTCAGCGGACTGATTTCGCTGGTGCTGCTGGCTCTTGTCCTTTGGGGTGTCATCCCGGGCATCGTCAACCTGTCGTCGGACTTCGATGTCTTCTTTGTCAACAAGCTGCATTTGGGATTCAATACCGGCACGGTGGTGTTCTTCCTCCTGATGGCGCTCTTCATCGTATGGGGAATATGGAACAACTCCCACTTCAATCGACCCGGAAAGACGGTCAACATCGTAGTCATTGCCCTGGTTTTCGCACTCCTGTTCTTTGCCAAGATAGGTGCCGGCACATTCTCGTTCGGCTTTTTCGTCATCCTGCTGCTGCTTGGTGCGGCTACATGGTATATTGTCAAGGGCAAGCATCGTGAGGTCACCAACACCTCGCTGTTGAGCCTTCTGATGCTCGTGGTGGGTTACTCCACATTCTTCATCCTTGTCATCAGGGCCAACACCAATACTCCGCTCAACGAGAATGCGCCGAAGGATGCCGTAGCCATGCGAGCCTACCTGGGTCGCGAGCAGTACGGGCAGACACCGCTCTTCTCGGGGCAGTACTACACGGCCGGCAACCCCTACAGGAGCGAGCCGGACTATGCCAAGTATATCCGCTCGACTGACAACGAGGGGCGCGACTGCTACAAAGTGGCGTCGTATGCTCAGAAATATGTATACAACGAAGAGCACACAGGCATCTTCCCCCGCATGTACAGCAACGACGGCTACCGTCAGCATCCGCAGTACTACAAGTATTGGGCCGGCGAGCCGCCTCTGGGACAGAAGCCCACTTTCGGGCAGAACATGACCTTCTTCCATCGCTACCAGATGGGATGGATGTACTGGCGCTACTTCATGTGGAACTTCGCAGGACGCCAGAACGACATCCAGGGTCACCACTTCGACGACAACACCGGCATGCAGGGAGTCCATTTCCCGACGGTCAACTACACCGACGGCAACTGGATTTCGGGCATCAAGTATGTCGATGAGCAGCGTCTGGGTCCACAGGACAACCTGCCCGACCGTCTGGCCAACAACAAGGCCCGCAACCGCTACTACATGCTGCCGCTGCTGCTCGGCATGCTGGGCTTGGTTTACCATTGCATCAAGAACCGTAAGGATGCCTTTGTCACCTTCATCATGTTCTTCATGACGGGGTTGGCAATAGCCATCTACCTGAACATGCCTCCGCGCCAGCCGCGTGAGCGAGACTATGCTTTCGTAGGGTCGTTCTACTTCTTCGCCATCTGGATAGGCCTAGGAGTGTATGCCCTGTACGACTGGCTGACGACGCGTTTCGAGGCCAAGGAACGCAAGGTTTACCTCGTCGCATCGGTGGCCTGCATCGTGCTTGGAGTAGCTCTCGGACGAGGTTGGTTCATCCTGGCTATGGTCGGCGTTGTCGGCCTGATTGTCAGCTTTGTCAAGTTGCCCAAGAGCATTGCGCTGCCGCTGGCCTTCGTCCTTTCGATGGTGGTGCCGGTGATACTTGCCGCAGAGAACTGGGACGACCATGACCGCTCGCAGAAGACCGCGGCGCGCGATTTCGCCAAGAACTACCTCGGCCTGGTCGACAAGAACGGAGTGGTCATCACTTTCGGCGACAACGACACCTTCCCACTCTGGTACATACAGGAGGTCGAAGGGTTCCGCACCGACGTGCGAATCCTCAACTACACCCTTTCGGGAATGCACTGGTATGTCGACCAGCTATATAATAAGCTCTACGAGTCGGAGCCGCTCAAGTTCACGCTCCCGAGAGAGATGTACGGCCTTGGACATGAAGTCTTTGTGCTTAACCCCGACGGGCCCCGCATGGAGGTTACTGACGCGCTTGCCATGCTTGCCAACAACCGCAAGAGGCTCCTCCGCATGGAGCGAGGCAGCGACAGTGTGGCATACGTGCCCACCAACAAGTTCAAGATCACGCTCGACAAGGCCAAACTCGTCGCCAACGGCATCGTCACTGCTGCCGACACGGCCAACATTCAGGACTATATAGCCTTCGATATCAACATATCGCGTGGATACCTGATACGCAGCGAGATGATGATGCTCGACATCTTGGGTACGAACCGTTTCGAGCGTGCCATCAGTATCATGAACCCCGGTTACATCCGCGACGTGTTCCCCGTGGTGGACCAGTACACAATCGACGACGGTATGCTCTCGCTCATAGTGCCTTACCGTGTCGCCGGACAGTATAGGTACACGGCGCGCACGAAGGACTATTTCCTGAAAGGCATCCGACAGGACGACGGCAGCTACAAGCCGCTGGAATGGGGCAACCTCAACAAGGACATCTATGTCGACCCCGTCAGCAAGAATATGGGCGACGTGCAACGCCAGTCGTTCGTCATGCTCAGCCAGCAGCTCCTCGAGGAGGGCGACACCGTCTCGGCCCGCAAGGCGTTGCAGATGAGGGAGGATTTCTTCCCGAGCTTCAATTTCCCCAACGACCGCTTTGCGTTGATGATGACGTATGCCTACAGTCATGCCGGCGAGCAGACGAAAGCCTTCGAGATAGTGTGCGA
>JAFSKP010000086.1 GCA_017448905.1 Bacteroidales bacterium
TCCTCGTTGCCATAGCTCACCTGTCCCAGATTGCCCGAGGCATCCCAACGGAAGTCGTAGTGCTTCTGGTTGTATTCGTCGTAAATGCGTCTCACGGCATGGGGCTGGTACTCGTCGCAGTAGCCATAGTACATCTTCACCGTGCCCGACAGGGTGGGCGACAGGCTCGAGCGGTACTTTGACTTGATGCGTCCCGAACCGGTATAGCCCATGTCTATGTCATAGGTGCCGGTGCTGGCTCCGCCACCGGACGACCTGACTAACCGATGCAGCGCATCGTATTGGTAGGAGTTTCCATATCCGCCACCAAGTGAATTTACCACTCCGGCGGTATTGACGATTCCCGTCACGTTGCTGGCATTGTCGTAGGTGTAGTCGATGTTCTGCATCAGCGTGCCTCCGCCGTTGCGGCTCTTGAGGTTCGCCAGCCGGTGCAGCGCGTCGTAGCTGTATTCGGCACTCGCGGAATTACCATAGGTCACGTGGCTCTTCTGCCCGTAGTCGTTATATTGGATCTGCCCGATATAGGTTCTCGTGTTCACGCCCATGACACTCTGCATGGCACTCAGGTCGCCGCCCCACTGGTAGGTGTAGCTTACCTCTTCGCCGTCGGGGTAGGTAATGGACAGCATTCGTCCCCAGCTGTCGTACTCGTAATTCATGGTGAGGCTGAACTCCTCGTGGCTGTTGGGCAGGACGATGGTGCGGGTCTCAGCTGTGACATTGCCCAGCGCGTCATACGTGAGTTCATGGCTCCCCGTGCCGTCGGTGATGCGGATGGGACGCCCTTTGGAGGTGCCGCTGGTGCCGTAGGTGTATGTCACGTCGTTGCCCGTCATGCTGCTATAACGCTTTTTTAACAGTCTGTAGTATGTGTAGTCGTAAAAAATTTCCCCAAGTGGATTCTGCTCCTCTACCAGATTGCCCGCGTTGTCGTAGGTGTAGTGGGTCTCTCCGGCATCGGGATGAACCCGTTTCGTCATCCTGCCGAGCATGTCATATTCGTAGGTCGTGGAGAATCCTTCGGGGTCGATGGTGTTGACAAGTTGGCCGAGATTGTCATAACGCATCAGCGTGATGCCACCGTTGGCATCGGTCACCTGTACCTTCCTGCCCTCATAGTCGGCATACTGAGTGGTAACGTTGTTGTTGGGGTCGGTCATGGTCGTGACAAAACGGCGGTCGTCGTCGATGTCGTATGCGACCCGTGTCGTCACACCGAGAGGCTGCACGGTTCTTGTCGTGCGGTCAAGCACGTCGTAGGAAGTGACAATGGCGGTAGAGTCCATGTAAGGCTCAAAATGTCCCAGACTATCAAGGGTGGTATCGGCTACGGTGAACGGGTCGTACTGCCTGACGGTACGCCCGAAGGCGTCAACCACGACTCGTCCCGACACTTGCATCTTGTCGGCACTGCCTACTCGAAGGCCTTTCTTGGTCTGTATCGCCTGCCCGTAGCCGTTGGTCAGCACTGCCGTCGCGGTGATAAGGCTGCCGTTGTCGTCATAGTGCATGCTCACGCTGTAGGGGTGGTGCGTCGGCGACTCGTTGAAGGTGTATCCTTGCGGGTTAAGGCTGTTGTGGTAGTAGTTCATCGGATGGTATTCGTTCACCAACGATGGTGTGCCGCTCGTGTTCAGTGGCGAGTTGACCGAGACAAGACGACCGGCAAAGTCATAACGGTAGGTCATCGTGCTGCCACTGGGGTCTGCTACCGTCAACGGCTTGCCGTAACGGTAGTCGTAGGTGCTGTTCATCGTTTCTCCATGCGAGTTGGCAATCTCCGTGGCATAGGTGTGCACCACGTTGTCGTAGGTATAGCTGTATGTCATGCGCTCGCCATTGGTGTTCTTCGGCTGCATCGCCGTCTGTAGGTTGCCAAATGTCGATTCGTATACAAAGTCGTACACCGCACTGTCCGCACCGTTGTACAGCACCTGTCTCGTCGGCTTGCCGTGTGCCACGTCATATTCAAATCTTGCCTTGCGCATGGTATCTGCCGAACCCGTGATGACTGCGTATCTCTTCCTCAGTCCGACGAGGTTGTGCTGCAGTCCGCCGAAATATCGGAAGTCCACCACAAGACCGTCGGTATGGTCGGCGGTGTCGCCCATGTCGGTGTACTTTGTCACATTGTGATAGCGGTCGTATTCGAATATTTCTCCCGTCGTCAGTTGGGGTGCCGTGTTGCCTTCATAGAAATTGGTCAGCATGGTATCCTTTGTGGGATAGCTTATCTCAGGACATAATGTGTCAACATTTACCGTGTTGCCGTGGATGTAGTCCACGTAGGTGCAGCGGTGCAGTCTCTCAATATAGGGATTGCCGCCCGCGTCACGTGTCATCTCCCTTCTTATCTGACCACGACGCAGCATGTTGTTGTTATAATAGTTGCGCTCCACAGTACGATACACATTTGCTGTCGCCGGAGTCACGTCGCTTGTCACAACTGTCCCATAACCGTAGGATGTGCGCTCAAAGCGGTCGTAGTGTGGTTCGGCATAGGCGTATTCCGTCACCCTGGTGGTGGCTCCGTTGTGGCTGTTCAGTGCATCGTGGATGGTCACTTTGCTCATCAGCCACGAACGCGAAGGCTGGTTGTAGTCCGCATCCGAGAGCTCGTACTCTATCTGGAAGTCCGCGCTGTTGAAGTTTGTCACGCTCTTCAGCAGGTTGGTTCGTCCGCACTGGTTGTATCGCACAATCAGCTGGTTCTCGCTGTCCGAACTTACCAAATCGGGCAATCCGTCGGCATCCACATCCACCAGCTGGATGGAGTCTCGGTTCACACTTCCGCTGTATGGGCTGCCGTCAGCCCCAACAGTCACTTTGAATTCCCCGAAGAAGGTGGCTCCATAAGTCAGTCCTTCGTTAATCGACTCGGTGTGGTTGGCCGACCGATGGAAGCAATTAAAGTCAAGCTGCATCGTGTTGCTCCACTTGCCGTTGCCTTTGTTGAAACTGACATACGTGGCACTACTGGAACATTTAGACAGCTTGAAATTCGTTGAAGTCGGATTGCGCCACACTTTGTCGGGCAGTCCGTCTCCGTTTATGTCTATCATCATGGCTGTGGTCTGGTTGTGCGAGCCGCTTACGCTCGCACCGTATTGTATGCTCCCTTGCCACACGTTAAGGAAATTGTCTGACAATGTTTGTCCGGCACCTACTGTGATGGACGTATTCTTCGTCTCGCTCATGCCCGAATGGATTGTGTCGTAATGCCAGTCCTCTTTGTCAAGAAAGCCGTAGCCGATGTTCAGATACACTTTCCCACCACAAGTGACAAAGTCGGCAAGACCGTCGCCATTGATATCTGTCCAAGCACCAGATGCCCTGTCTTGGCCCTTGTTGTATCCTTTGGAGAGTCCTCCATTGGCTTCGCTTTTCATGGTGAACATTGCACCCCCGATTATACGTTCCAAACGGATGGGTGATGCACTGCAACTGTTGCCGGATGTAGTTGTGGTTGAATTGTTGTCTTTCGCAAAATCGGGCGGAAAGTCGCGCATCTCCCCGAGTCCGCCCCACTGCTGGCTGTATTGGACACGCTCATGACCAACATTGTCGGGATAGCGGTCGCCATTCAAGTCCATGTAGTCTGTCACTACGGTATTGGTACCTGTGCTGCCTGACCCTCCCAACGCGGCTGCTCCAAGCGTCCAACTTTCTGTGGTGGACCGGTTCACCTTGCGCACTGCTTTGGCTGGCGTTCCGTTGGGGGAGGCTGCCGGCACGGCATCGTCGTATGTCGTAGTCTCGGGCAATTCTATATCCGTGGTGGCGGCAACCGTCGCAGACGACGAATACCACTGCCCCTGTAGCGAGTTGCTGATGCTGTCGCGTCCAACATAGTTCTGTCGGCCATACGACACCCATACTTGATGCTCTACATCGGGTGTCATCTCTACCCAACACGAAGCGTATGAAAGCGGATTGTAGAGTCCTTCGTGGTTCGATTGGAATGAATCATACGTCGAATCGCTGGTTAAGGAATCTGCGGTGAATCCGTCGCCTCGGTGCAGCCGTTCACGAAAACCATTGGTGTCGGACGGCATGGATGCTCCTACTACAAGCATATCGGGTGGCACAAGGGTTTCTATCCTTATTATATTCGATGCGCTTCCTGTGTTAAGCTGATGGTAGGCAAACTGACCCCAACCCTTATACAGCGGACCGAACAGCCTGCGGAGTATCGTCCGGTTGTAAACGGTGTCGTAGCCTTCGTGTACTATATCCATACGACACGGTATCCATCCCTCTATTGTATCCTCATCAGTGAAACGGATAGTGTCGATTGTATTTGTGAATTTGTTGTTATCATATCTGTACTGTGTGGATTCGGGAACGAATCTGACATACGGACGGCACTCTACCTTTCCCCATTGCGGATTGGAACTGTTGGGACTCACCGTGAAGCAGATGGTGCTGTCCTTGCGGATGAATTGATTCTCCAACGATATATGTCCTTGTCCGAAATAGCTTGTGGGTGCCCCGTTCCCTCCTACCTTGATTTGAAGTTCAAAGTCGTTCGAATTGTCGGTGAAGTCACACTCTATGGAATAGTAACCGTCCACGGGTGCTTGGAAACAATAATCACTCGATAGCACAAAGTCATCGTCAGAAACATATTGTTCCCCATCTCCGTCTTGGTATTGGATGGTATGCCATTCATACACATCGTCAAACTGGCGGCTCACTTTCGAACGCAGTCGGAAAAACAGCATATCGCCTTTCGAAACATTGAATGTGGAGTCGTATGTGTAACGATTGGTCGGGTTGTCTTCATTGTAGTAGCACGTACTGCAAATGTCGAAGGTGCGTAGAATATCGTTGGTAGTGGCTGTCAGGGGGTTCGCACTAAGGTTTACACCACTGGTATGCTGGTATGTGTAAACCACGCCGTCGGCGTGACGCGCCGCTCTGCGTGCCACACTGGTGTTCCTTTTCAGTCCGACCCTCGAGCTCAGGTTTATTTGTCCGTTACGCGGTGCTATCCACACTCGCACGGCCTCGGTGTTGGGTGAATCGTCGTGATATGAGCAGTCCCATTCGCGATGATACAGCCTGACCTTTACCATTTCCGGTTCTTCGCACACCGGCTCGATTTTAACAAGTGTGTCGGGATTATCGTGATAACGGTTGACATAGTTGTTGGCCATGTCGGTGTCGCAACACACTGAATCGGTGCTGACCCATATACGCTCACACGTGATGCTGTCATTCACCTCTCCGTCAAAGATAATGCCTCCACATTCCGATGTTGAGGTGATTACGGGTTCAGATTCCGTCTCGTCTCCTTCTGTCAGATGTTGGGATGTCTCATATTGTCTAAACTCCGGATGACCGTCGCTGTCAAGGCTGTTGAACAGCACCTGTCCGTTGTCCACTATGTCAATTAGTCCGTCTCCGTTTACATCGGCAAAGTAGGTCGAGGTGGTGGATTTCGCGTTTGTCCAGCTGACACTGCCGGAGAATCCGACAGCTAACTGGCCTCCGAAGGTGTTGCTGTAACTGCTCTCCTGAAGAAAATGCGACACCCCTTTCACCCTGATAATAGTGTCTGAAAACGTAATACTATCGCCACTATGGATATGTTTTCTATAGTACATTTTCCCATCGCGCAGAAAAACTTTGTCGGCATAGCCGTCGCCGTCTATGTCAACAAGCGTCATCAGGCTCTCACTCGCTGACTCACTGCGTGTGTAATTGCCACCAAGGCTGAGTGTGGTCAGGCATACCGCCGGCCCTAGTCCGCCAGCGGCTGCCCCTCCGACATTCCAGCTGGATGAGTGAGAGAGTCCTAATCCCGTGGCTTTACTAATGGGGAAAATGCCCGGTGGGTCTGTTACAAGAAAACCGTGCAGGTGGTCGGTCGGCAAGTCTTTACTCTCTACCTCTGGCCCAAACATATTGGCGGGTTCGGGCGCGTCATAATAGCTGAATTGATAGGTGCTTCCTGCGTATCCTCTGTCAATCAGGCTAATCGGTCGAACAGGATAGCGTATTGTGTCATAGACTATGATTGTATCTATTACTTCGTGCGGATTCACAAGTTCTGGTATGGTACCATCTCCTTCTGGTTTGTATATCGTATCATACACAATTCTTGGCAAATATTTTTCGTGTGAGTTGACAATGTATCGCATTACACTGTCTTCATCTTCGTCGGACTGTATGCAGTGGCAGCGCCATGCGAGCAAATTGCGCATCCCATTGGCCACACTGTCAATTTTTGCCACTGTGGTAAGGCGGTTCTTGTAGTTTGTCTTGTATGCATTTTCCATATCGAAAAGCCATACGGTCATTATGCTGTCACCCGATTTTACATATACGTTGTTCAACTGCTGGTCGGTGATTTCTTTGAATCCGTTGTTGCACGACACAGGAATGTCAGGAATGCTGTCGGATGCCACTCGGCAGAAGACCACGGTATAGTAGCCGTCATCTGCCCCATGCCCCGTATAGGAGATGCTGTCAAGATATAGTTGGCGACCTACTGCCCCACGATTTCTTACTGTGGCAAGGTCGTAATAGTATCGCACCGTATTGCCGTAGAGGTCTCGGCTCTCGCATAGCGGCCATCGCGCTATATTGCCGAGGTCGTCACATAGGGTGGCAGGCAATTGCCCGCGCGATTCATCTACATAATGTCCGTAGTAGTGGGTGGTACCTGTGCGGTCGGTCACCTCCCACCAATAGTTTTGCGGGCTGTCGCCATGTCGGATGATGCTGTCGTGTGCGTCGCCGAAGCGGGCGTAGAATTGAACGTGATTACCCAACTCTGTACGACGGATCTGCTGATTTGTACGATGGGGCATCGGACGGGGAGTGCCGTCGGCCTCTTTGGTGATGAGTTGTTCGCCGTCAAGGAGGTATATCTCCGTCTCGTAGGTGGCGTTATACCGAGGCACGCCCCAGCGTGTATCCATTGTTATGCTTGGCACAGGTATGTCCCAGCCCACACCGAGCCATCCGCTACCATTGGCACTGTTGTAGTTCAGTGCTAGATTGGGCTGCATCCCATTGCGCCCGGCAGGTATAAGGAGGGGGTAGCTCACATTGGCGGTGCCGTTGTTGTTGGCCGTGGGTGGCTGTATCATCGTCAGCCCGTCCATCGGGCTGACAGCTTCCAAATCGCTCATCGCCGTGGGTACAAAGGCTTGCGTCTCGGGCATCTCTGGTGCTTTGAGCAGCTCGTTGATGAAGTCGGTGAAGTGCGTCGTCAGCGATACGATTTCATGGTTGGCGGTATCTACTTCCACCCGCTCCAGCCGCACCCATGTCAGGGTGGCAGTGTCATAGAACGAGGTGTATATGTCATCGGGCGTATAGCCTTCAGGCAATCGTTCGGGGTCGTATGTCATCCGCAACTCCGCGTATGGCAGAAAGTGTTCGCCGCCTGGTAACAGGCGGTAACCTGCTGTGGCTGCCGTCATGTTCATCATGCCCTGTGGCAGCGGCGGCAGCTCTTCGCTCACAAGCGAAGTGACCGAATAATCTGCCTCACGCTGCACGGCTGCATCCACGGCTGTCAAGGTCAGACCTTCCGTATGCATTAAGAGGGCCTGGCCACGCTTGACATGTACCTTCACGTCGGGACGGCGAACCTCCGAAATAATGTTTGTTGTTTCTTCTATCGGTGCGGTCTCTTCGTGAATCGGAGATGACAATTCCACTGCCCGCTCTTGTTGCGGGTGACGGCATCCGGCAAGCATGACCAATGCCATACCACAGATGGCTATTCGATACATCATATTCGTCTTGTGCATAGCCTATGGTTTTGTTATTAGGTTATTAGTTGGTTTTGTTTGACCCCCGTTTTTTTTTCGTTTACTTTACAATCAGTTTCATCGTTTGGCTCCCACTCTCCGTGGCAACGGTGGCATAATAGACACTGCCTGTTGGCAGCTCTCCCTCAAAGCGGTATAGTTCACGGCTGTCGGCTTGGAACGAGGCCATGACCGTGCCGTGTACATTGTATATGGTCACCTGCACCTGTTCGGCTCCTGCCACTTCAAGCGTGTAGTGTCCACTGGTAGGATTTGGATAGATACGGGTGGTAAAATGGCTTCTTGCCCCCTCAGACTGGGTGTCGGTGTGATGCCCCTTCGTGCCTTTTGCTCCACTATTCTGCGCCAATTGCCAGAAAACACCACCCCGGCCGAGGGTGAACAGACTGCTGTCTGTCGGAAATTCGACATCATCAAATACCACGCTGTCGCCTCCAAGTCTTTCTGGCAGATAGATGTAGTTGTCCACAAGAAGCACAAGGCTGTCGCCCGGCATCGCTATATTCCGTGTGTCAAACGTCAGCGAAAAGGACTGTCTTCCTTTCATGGTGGATTGAGTTTTCCAGTTGCGTCCAAGCACCTCTACATCGCCGTCCTGTTCAAAGGCCAAGGGTGCGTCGTTGTCGCCCGCAATCAGATAGGCTCCCTCTTCAAGGCTGTCTGCCTGTAGCGTCAGCACGGCTCCTCCCATCTCCGAGCGGCTCCGTAGCTGGTGCAGCCCCATGGCTGGGTCATTGCCCACACCGGTCACGCGATGGTGGTACAAGCCGCTGTCGGCATAGTCCCAAACGCGCCTTCCCACGCCGTCAAGATAGCTTACTGGTCCGAGGGTGATACCATAGCGCACCGCAAGGCAGCTCTGAATCTTGCGAAGTGTGGCATTGCCTAATCGTTCAGTATAGTACAGCACCTCCGCCACCTTCATCGTCCCCTCTCCTCCGATGGTCAGTCTGGCATAGGGTGCCGTGCTGTCTGGCGACGACTGCCGAAGGGTGTTGATGGCTGGGCTGGCATCAGTACTCTCCGCATAGCTGATAGACATGCTGTCCGACAAAATGCGCTCGGTGGTCAGTCCTCGTGTGGCACTATCGCCGAACGTCAGCTGCCATAGTGCCGTTTCCTCGTTAGTGTCAGGTCTGTACACCACTATCATGGTATAGTCTTTGGCGTAGGGCAGACTGTCGAAGACCATGCCGTCTCCTGTTATGTGCAGGGCAGGGTTGTGGTTTAGGTTGGCATTACTGCTTATGACAATTGGACTCGGGTCACATTGCCAGTGGAATGCTGGCATCGGTGATATGCCGTTGCCGGTCTGCCCCAAAGCTGCACTACATCCTATGAGCATCCCGGCGGTGAGTAATAATTGCTTTATATTCTTCATTTCGTAATTTATTAATTATTGTACTGCTTGGTGATTCCCTCTCTTGTTGTACTGTTGTTGGGGGGTGGCCTCTCTTTTGAGATGGCTTTGACTTTGTTTTTTCTCTTCATTTCCATCATTTCTTTTTTAGCAATGATTAAAAAATAACGTAAAACAATAATGTCCTGGAAGGACTTACTCTCAATAATCCCGCACAACGTGTGGGGTACGAAGAATCACCTAGTATATGCGTCCCAGAGGGACGCGCTCTCAAAACAAATATCGTTTTACTTTGTTTTTTTACTTTTACTTAATTTTATTTTGCATATAGGATTGCCAACAAATCAATAACGATTATCACCATCACCACACCGATGTAAAACAGACGAGTCGCTATCTTTTCATTCCTGTTTCTCTGCATGTTGGTGACTGGCGTATCTTGTGAATGTGTTAATATGTCGGTGCCATTTACGCTTTCACGCATTACCATATTTACACTTTCGTTCTGCATCGTTCTCATTCTTTCTCCTTTCTTTTTTGATATTTTTTGCCTTAATTGCTTGATTTCTTAATCATTTGTTGAAAACTTTTTGTTCTTGTTTTCTGATGCAAAAGTACATCCATTGCTGGGGGGTGGAGTTATTCAATTCTTCCCTTTCATGGTACTTTTCGAATTTCACCATCGAAAGGAGGAAATGTACCAGAAATCTGAA
>JAFSKP010000087.1 GCA_017448905.1 Bacteroidales bacterium
ACGATGAAGAGTTTGTCGGTGCCACGGTACACGATTTCGTCGTGACCGTCCTGGTTGAAGTCGAAGGCGGTAAATCCAGCTGTCTCAGCGAACGGTGCATGGCTGTGTTTCAGCCGCATATTGCCGGGTTGGGTGGCATCGTAAGCATAGGCCTGCATTCCGATACCAAAAACTGAAAAGACGATTTCTGGGAGTCCGTCGCCGTCGAGGTCGCCGCCAAAGGGTATGGAGGCGCCGTAATTGCTGCCCACCGCCAGGCTTGAATAGGCCACGATGGAGCCCGTCTGGGCGTCCCACACGTAGGGATAGATGGTGTGCGAGGTGGCAGGGCTGGAAGAATTGGCTATCTCGTGTGAGGTGCCTATGACGCAGATGTCGAGGTCGCCGTCGCCATCGAAGTCGAGGACGAAGGTCTGGCCGTCAAGGTTTGCTATCGACGCATTGCTTTCGGCCTGCCTGAAAAGCGTGAATCTGTTGCCGGCAGTGCCGCTGTTGTTGGTGATGTTTATCTTGTAGATGCTGTTGCCGGCGCAAAGCTCAAGCTTGCCGTCACAGTCGATGTCGGCAAGGGCATACATATAGTACGGAATATGAAGTGCATTGTATCCATGAGGTGCAGCAAAACCCTGGCCATCTTCCTGCATTGTGCCGTTGACAAGCAGAGTCCCGTCGTTGGCGTTGAAGATGTAATTGCCGCAAACCAGTTCGGGTGTACCGTCACCCATGATGTCGGCCACGGAGAGCAGGAAGTTCCAACCGACGTGGTCACTAGCATTTAGCCAACGCTGCGAACCGCTATAATTGTAGCAATGCAAATAACCCATCTTGTCGAGCAAGAATATCTCTGCCTGATGGTCGCCATCGATGTCGGCTACGGCGATGCATTGGCCGTGGAGGACGTATTCAGCAGTGCTTATCGTCTTGATCAGAGAGCCTGTTTGGCCGTTGAAGACCAGCAGGTCGGTCGAATACCATGGCGAGTTGCTTGTATTCTTGCAGGCTATTATCTCCGGCAGGCCATCTCCGTCCATATCGGCCACCATCGGTGTCGACATGCTGTTGACCGTGCCGCCAGTGCAGGCAAAGAGCTCGGTCATGTCGAAAGCGTTGCTGTCGGGCAGAACGGTACAGTCGGCAGCGATTATGTTGTCGGGCAGTGGCGCGACCATGATGTGTATCCATGAGGTGTCGCATGACGTTTCAACGCTCGGAGGCGTTGTCCACTCGCAACACACGGAGACTTGAATGCTGTCAACGCCAATGAAGGGTGGGCCGCCAAAAGATCCACTCGAGGGGGTATAGGTGAAGTTTGGATGATTTGTGCTGCTGCTTTTGGAAGAATTGTTGCTTGGAGATGGACCAAATAGAGGGATGTCGCCGTCATCCACACCTTCATTGCTGCCCGAACCGATGTTGGTGTATCCATGTATGGGTTGGGTGATGATTGAGAAGGAAGGGTTGTCGCATGGGATGCTATCGTTGAGGGTAGGATAGATTACGACAGGTGTCGTCGGCGTGGTATGAACATGGTCGTCGTATGCGTGCGGTATGACAGAAAGATTAATAAATAATGTACTGTCACAGCCTTCAGCGGTAGTGATGTTTTGATGGTAATAGCCAGTGAATGTGTAGTCAATGCCGTTCAATGAGTAAGGCAGACTGTCAGCATAGACACGCCGCGTAATGACCGACGATGGTGTGGGAATGGTTCTTACAATGATACTCAATGTGTCGCACCAGCCTGGAGCGCAGTCACCATGCATCACGGCCATGACAGTATTAGTCAAACCATTTAGCATGAACGTCTGCTCAAATGTCAAAGCGTTCTCATCCTGCTCAATGCCATTGACAAACCAGCGCACGGTTGTGTCGGACGAATCGGCAGGTGATATGTTGAAGGTGGTAGTGCCTGCATTGCATAGTGTCATAGTGTCGCTGGCACGGCTGTGCGGTATACCATCCACCGTCCACTCATTACGCAGCTGTTTCAACCCCATGCCCGAAGTGTAGGCATAACTCTCCATAATGCCCATGCCATAGAAAAAAGCGGAAAAGGCACCAATAGTGTTCTCTAAAGTGTGCGTTCCTGAGCTAATGGGTACTTTGGCATAGCTATATTGCGTTCCCGACAAGGGGGTGAAATACGATGCTATGCTGCCTTCGTCTAATGTCATGCCCGGCACATGGGTCGTTGTCGTCACTATGTTCGTATAGTGTTGGTCTGTCCTTAGTGTATTGTGTGCATAGACGGTGGCGTTGCACACCCCTTGTTCAACAGGTGGAATGACCACCGATGCCGGGTCACCCCTCTCTCCATTCGTGCCACTTAAGTAGAGGCATACTGACACTGGCTTTGAGGCAGTGAGTCTTTGGGCGGTGCCTGGGGGAAGGGATATCTGGTATGTCTGCTTGGCATTGATGGTGGCAATGGGAGTATCGTCGAGCGCAAGCTGACAGTTGTCGTCGGCTGAGGTTATGCGGATTTGGTTTGTCACATCACGCTGTTCGGGTACGAGTACGAACTCTTTTCCCCAGTAGTCGACAGGTATGGCCTGTTCGAACAGGTAGTCGCCGCAACACACGCTATTGCTCGGGATACGGGTGATACGTGTTCCCTGGAAAACGGCAACGGGTTTCCCATTTGTGGAAATGATTTCCGTGCCGGAGAAAGTGTTTCCTGGATTGGACAGGAGTTGAAAGTCGTATCCAGCGTTGAGGGTGACTGTGAAAGTCTCACCTGCACTGTGGTATCGGTCGGATGCCGTGAGCGTGACCTGAACCACGGTTCCGTCCTCGGTTGCCACAATACCTATTTCAGAGCCAGAGGCATCGTCCTCCACCGACACGCTGGACCCAGGATAATCCTGCACAATGTAGCGGTTGCGGAGTGTAGAGGTCGGTAACACAGTCGCAATGTCGTAGGACTGATATATATAATTTGACGCATAGAGCGAAATGTCGGCTGTAGAGGTGACGTGGATTCCATGATTTTCAACAATATTGGTGGGGATACGGGTGAAATATTGGGGCACTTCGACCTCGACAAATTCACCAGCTGTAAGCGCGGCGGTGGTACTCCAACTAGGGTTGGCACTGCTGATAGTAATGGTGGCATTCTCCGTACCGCTGGCAATGAGCGAGATTTTACGCGTATTATCGTATCCATAATCGTAGGCATTATACGGGAACATCACCCAGAAGTCGCGCCCGACGGTCGAGGTCGCGGGGCAGACGGTGCGCCGCACATGCAGGTTGTAGTGCACCGTGCTGTCGCAGCCGCTGGCATTGGTTAGGTGATAGACCGAGTCGGTGACCGGCAAGTAATGGTTGTCTCCGTTGTACACTCGTGGCAGGTCGATGTCATCGACGGTGTCGTAAACGGTGACGGAATAGTTGGGGTTCACCTGTACCACCAGCCGCAACGTGTCGCAGAAGTCGGGCACCGTGCAGTCGCCGCGCTGGAGAGCCTTCACCACGTGATAGCCTGTGGTGGCGAAGGTGACATCGAGAGCCGTGTCGGAAGCAGCCTGCAACGCCTCGTCGACATACCAGCGTGTGCCGATGTCGCCATCGGTCTCAATCTTGAAATGATGTGTCAGCCCACACAAAGACACCGTGTCGCCCCATGTGTAGGTGTTGTCGCCATCCACAAAAAGCTCATACTGCAGGTTGCGCAGTCCCATGGCGGCAGTGTATGCATAACTGCCGGCACCCGCCATGCCATAAAACCATGCGTTGAAGCCTCCTTGCCTGTTGATTAAAGTGTGGATGCCTGAAATTATGGATACTCGGGCGTAGCTTAATTCCGTAGAGCCGATGGGGGTAAACTGACCGGAGATGTCTGTCCCGTCCAGCCTCATGCCTTCCACCGCAGCGGTGGGTACAACAATGTTAGTTCTGTGGGAAAAACTGAGGTTGTCGAATGCAAAAAACACGGCGCGATTTGTGCCGCGGTCAATGGGTGGAATGACGATGGAAGAGGGGTCACCTTCATTTCCACAGAATCTATTGCTTCCCAGATACAGGCATACAGAAACGGGCTTAGAGGCTATGATATACACCGGAGAATTGTCGTTGCTCATGTTGCACAGGTAATTCTCACCGGAGGCAAGTGTCGGAATGGAGAATACTGTTCCTGACGCTGTACGACAGGTCACTGTACAGTCATCCTCCAATGAGACAATGTCAAAATAGCTACGATTGGAATTGGTGGTGCGATGGTCGGGCACAATGACAAATTCGGTTCCCCATTGTTCTGTGGGGATTGCCTGTTCATACATGTGGTCGGCGCAGCACCGGCTGGTGCTGATGTTGCCGGCTGCATCCCGGGCATAGGGGACAACCGTACGTTTTCTACCCATAAACACCGCCACTGGTTTTGTGGAACTGATTTCTGTCCCTGCAAATGAATGAACACCCGGGGTCATCAATTGTATGTACTGACCCTTCTGAAGCGTGAGAGTGCGGAAGTGGGAGCCTGCGGTGTGGGTGCTATGGGATGTGGTTTGCCATGCACTTGTAGAGAATGCGAACGTATCTATCTGAACTGTCGAGTGAAATTCAATATCAACCGTTGTGTTGTTCTCGGTGGCAACAATACACATTTCTCCACCATCGTAATAGTCGGGAAGCATGACGATTCCCGGTTGAGTGTAATAGTCGAAATCGTTGAGTATGTAATGTTTGCCAAGGGTTCGGGTGGGGAGTACCGTGGTGGCATCGAAGGAGGCTGTATTGTAATTGTAAGCATATAGGGCGATGTCGGTTGTGGCGGTGACATGTATGCCGGCAGGACGTATCTGACGGCTATAGCAGGGGCGTGTCCAACGCGCTAATGTTGTTGTCGCTGTTTCATACGGCACATTTATTGTCACACTGCCTCCCGCCACCAGATTGGCTGTTGTACTCCAATCTGCACAAGTGACCGTGACGGTGCCTTCACTCTCGGAACTGGCAACCAATAACCACTGATTGGCAGCAACAGCTTGCGCCAAAGTCTTCCCGTCGGCTTGATCATAGTCGCAGTTTCCGTTATGCAGAAACCCCACCCAGAAGTCGCGCCCGGCGGTAGTTTGCGACGATTGCGCAACAGCAGAAGAATATAATGCAATAAAAAGAACACAAAACGCCACAAAGGCTGTCCTTATCATTGCCAAACGACGCAGAATTAATGCAATCCTTTTGGTTTTTATTATAGCAGGGTATTGTTTTACAGGTTTCATTCTACCTTCCAGTCGTCAATCTTGCGTGTCTGGCTAACGGTTTTTTTTTGAAATAGGGGTTGTTTTCTGAAATAAGTAATTGCAGATAAAGGCTGCAAGTTTTTTTCGGGGCTACTCTTTTACCATTTCTGCGATTCGGTCAATCATTTCTTTCGCAGGGGCAAGTCTCTTGAGCAATTCTTCCTCCGTCACCTTGTACGTGCAGTTGTACTCGCCCTCCTCACGGATTGACTCCATTTGGCTGTACAGCGCACCGTATTCTGTAGGCAGGATACCTGTCTTGATATAATAGTTGCCAAACAAAATGTGCGATCCTTTATGGCTGCTAACCTGATGATGGTCGTGAATCAGCAATGCCGACACAGCATGAAACAGTGCATAATACAGACGTCCGGCGGCTCCACTCCAGGATTTTTTCTCTATAAGCCAAGTCGTTTCGTCATAGGCAACATAGGCCTTCTCTATTTCAAGTCCGACAACTATTGTGCGTTCCTCGTCAGATAAACTCATATTAATACTTTTTTCTCTGTTTCGACATTCTTGTAAAAAGGCGAGTATGACCACGACATCCAGTCTTTTCTAGTGTAGATATGCGGGTTTATCTCTGCCCATATCTCCCAACCCGACTCCCTCAAAGGATATCCATATCTGTCATGGTCATCGCTGGTGATTTTGTCTTTATCCAGCAATATCAACAAATCGTAATCGCTGTCGGGTCGGGCATCGCCTCGCGCGCGTGAGCCATAAAGCCACAGCGAAGCTCCTTCCGGCAAAATCTTTTTCCCCAGTTCCTTGAGGCGATTAATGACTTCTTCCTGTTTCATTCCACCTTCCAGTCGTCGATTTTGCGCGTTTGGCTGTTGAAGTTGATTCCTATCTTGAAGAGCTTGCGCGGGTCGGCGGCGAAGGGGGCTGCATACTGCTTCTCTTCTATTTGACGCATGGCCACTTCGGCGGTCTGATCCACCTTTATCTCGATGATATATATATAGTCCTTGGTCTGCATCAGCACGTCCATGCGTCCGTCGCTGGTGTGGCGTTCGACATTGACGTAGAAACCCATCAGCTTGAAAAAGACATACAACGTGTTCTGGAAGTATATCTCTTGGTTGCCGACCACCTGGTAGTCGCCGTCGGCGAACATGGCCGACAGGCGTTTCATAAAGCCCTCGGCATCGCCACGTCGAACCTCACGCACGAATTGAGACATTGAAAACGAACTCTTTTCATACGTTTTAGGTGTATAGAACGGATACAAGAACTTTGTAAAGCCTTCCTCAACCTCGCGGTTTGGGAAACCAAGTATGTATTCCCCGAACTCCACATCATACGACTTGATAGTCAGGTATCCGCTCTGGAAGAGCAGCGGCAGCGGGTTCTCGTCCATGATGTCGATGCTGTTGAGCGTGTCGGCAGTGAGCCCTTCGCGGGTCATCTCCTCAAGCGGATAGTCTGTCTTCTGCAGCTGCTTGGCGAGGAACGTGGGTGTGCCAGTCTCAAACCAGTAATCGCCAAACTGTTTGCGGCCTATGGTGTTGAGCAGACTGTAGGGATTGTACATTCCAACAGCACCAGGATAAAAGTGGTATCCGTCGAAATCCCTCTTGATGCGGGCATAGCACTCGTCCTCGGTCATGCCGTTGGCCTCTGCCAATTCCTTAACTCCTTCGCTGAAATAGTTTCGCAGTTCCTTTTCGGTGATGCCGCAAATGTCGGCATAACGGCTGTCGAGGGTGAGGTCGGTCAGGTGGTTGAGGTCGCTGAACACGCTCACTTTGCCGAACTTTGTGACGCCGGTGAGGAATGCGAACTTGATGTACTCGTCGCAGGTCTTGAGGTTGCCGTAGAACGACTTGAGCGTGGAGCGGAACTCGGCCTGCAACGGCTCGTTGCCGATGGCCTGCAGCATCGGCTTGTCGTACTCGTCGACGAGTATCACCACCTTGCGGCCAGTCATCTCGTATGCTTGACGTATAACATGCCAGAAGCGTTCGGCTATGGAACGCTGGCTGTACTTGTCTCCATACTTCTGTTCCCAGATTTCCAGATGACGGTTCAGTTCAGCATCAAGAGACTCCGGTGTCTCGTATTTCCCGATGTTCAGGTCAAGATAGAGTATCGGGTAGGCTTTCCACTCTTTTTCAAGGCTGCCAAGTGCAAGACCGTCAAACAGTTCCTTCTTGCCTTCAAAAAAGGCTCTTATTGTGGACAATAGCAGCGACTTGCCGAAGCGTCGCGGCCGCGACAGGAAATAATAGCGCCCTGTCGAGGCAAGCTGGTAGATCTTATCGGTCTTGTCGACATAGCAGTATCCGTCTTCGCGGAGGCTCTGGAAGTTCTGTATTCCGAGAGGGTATTTCATAGCGCTATTTTTTTGCAAATTTACACAGAATTCCTTATTTATTAACAAAAAAGCTATAGAAATATTATACAATCCAAATTGTCAGCATTTTGCACCCGTAGCAGCTGTTGACAACTTGGATTGTCTAATCTTTGTCAGACAGTCAAAAAAACAAAATCAGAGTGTGTCGAAGTCGAGGTTGAAAGGCCAGTGCTGGCGGAATGTCGTCAACTTTGCAGCGCTGAGGGTTGCACTGACAATCTGGCGGTTGCAAGGCTGTACGACGTCTTCGCAGCCCTCAGCTGGCGACAACTCGGCCAAGGCTTTCCCTTTGTAGTCGATGATGGCGGAGCAACCGGCGTAGTTGATGCCGGTGCTGTCGCAGCCCATGCGGTTGCAGCCGACGGCATACGAGAGGTTCTCGATGGCGCGGGCTTTGAGCAGGGTGGACCAGGCCTCGTAGCGTGAGCCAGGCCAGTTGGCGCAGACGAGCAGGATGTCGTAGTCGAGTCGAGGGGAGTTTCGGAGCCATGATGGGAAACGCAAGTCATAGCAGATGGCAGGACGGATATGCCAGCCGCGCCACTCGGCCACGATGCGTTCCCTGCCTCTTCCAAGCTGCGACGCCTCGCTGCTCATGCGGAAGGTGTGAGCCTTGTCGTAGGTATCGCAGCCGCCGTCGGGCCTGACTAGATGCATACGATTGTAAACCACGCCGTTCTCTCGCACAGTCCATGTACCGGCGAAAAGTGCATCATGTTTTCGGGCCATCTCGACAGCAAAACCGTATGTGGCTCCGAAAGGCTTCTCGGCCTGCCTCGCCATGTGGTCGCCGAACCCAGTGCTGAAAGTCTCGGGGACGACGAGGATGTCGCTCTC
>JAFSKP010000088.1 GCA_017448905.1 Bacteroidales bacterium
CATATGTGAGGCGTAAGGACGGAAAGCATGATAGATGTCCTTGTCCCATATTTCCCCCATAGTACGAAGTTTAGGCAAATGTCCTATGGTTTGTCGCAATGTCTGCTCCTCTTGACGGTCGGGAAACAAATCTAATGGAGTGATTTCCTTTTGATCTTTTCGAACACCAACAACAAGAGAACGTGTACGGCTGCTTGGGTTACCGTAATCTTTAAAGTTAATGACTTTGGCAGCTATATTATAACGACCCGCAAGGTCTAGTTCAATTGCATCTCCTATAGGTTTGTCTATGCCGTCAATGTCGGTACATATAGATTTGAGAAAGGCAGGAACATTCTCGAAAATAAAAAAACGAGGGTTGATTTCTCGAATCAGTTTGATTGACTCTACTACAAGTGAATTGCGTTTCAGTTCATCGCCTTTCTTGTGGTTGGCGACGGACATGCCTTGACAGGGTGGAGTGGCTATGAGCACATCAACATCCGTAAGCCCACAGGTGCGTCGCCATAGCTGCAATTCTTGTAACACTCGGCTCTGCGTTTCGTCAAGTGTTAAATCACCGCAAATATAGCCACTGTCGAACGTACACTTATGGTTGTATCGCTGCACATTGAGGCGGCGTTCTATGAGTTCAACAGTGGCAATACAGGAATAACCCTCCTGTTTGAAACCATAACAACCCACACCAGCGCTGCTGAACAAACTGATATATGTCAAGTTTTCGGACAATGTTTTTTTGTGTGTGTGCTGACTTTCAAATAACTGTTCAAGCGTTGTGTCGGTGAAAGTTTGGTATATCTGTAGTTTGATTGGTTTGTAGTTTTCAAACAAGTGTTTTATAAACTTTATTTCAAAAACCAAGCGTAAGTCGTTGGGGTCATTGTCGAGCTCACCTTCACGACGTGAGCCAATACGGGCAATTTTAATGATATATAGATCACGTATGCCGTAATAGTCGAGGTCGCATTTTTTCCCGATATAGGGGATGAAATAGTATAACTTATTGAGTGCAACGGAAGATGGAAAACGTAGTCCTGTATAATAGATTTTGGCAGTACCATCCAAGAAATGTTCAATATTGTCTTTCTTGACGTTACATACCAGTACATTTTTTGAAATATCCAAATCATCAAATCCATCATCAAGAGTGTTGTCCTTGATAACGGCATCTGGATAATTCTTTTTTAATTGAAACAAATCCAGCTGAATTGGATTGCATTTATTTTTTAGTGGCGACATATTATATTCATTAACTCAAGTTTCGGGTACAAAAAACAATAAGAAGAATGCACGAAAATTTGCATATATTACTGAAATTTAATAATATTGCAAGATAATATCAAAACTTATCAATTCCCCTGCCACACTGCAAAGATACACAAACAATTCAATAAATTTCCCGATTATTCGAGAAAAACAACGGGAAAGCCATGCTCGCCAAGGCGACGGATGAGATCTTGGAGAAGACAGCACACATACAAATTCTTGACATTCCCCCCCCAAAAAAAAATAATTTCCGATTTCTTCGAAAACGACAAAGACACTATCCTTGAAAAATGCTTCAACAACACCGAAAAAACGACAGAATAATCCATATCGCGGCATTCCGGAAGACCGGACAACCACTCCCTGGACCTGGATAATCAATGTCTCTAAGTATAGTTCAAAAAATAAGTTGTGACAATAGTCATAGTTATTGTACTGATAATAAGCGAGGGAAATTCTTTAAACTGTAAACTTTAATCTTTAAACTTTACTAAGAATGGTGGCTGACGAGGAAGACCACATGGTCGCGACAGAGGGTAGATACCGTCTCGTCGAAGTGGCGCCGCGCCTCTTTGTCCATCCATGCCATAGGCTCGTCGAAGAAAAGAACCTGACCGCCGGCGTAGAACTGCCGCGCCAGGGCCACACGCTGCCACTGTCCCATACTCAGCTCCCTGCCTCCGTCGAACTGACGTCCAAGCTGCGTATCAACCCCATCGGGCATGTCTGCCACAATGCTCTCGGCATCGGCACGGCGTAAGGCTTCTGCCAGCCGCAAGGCATCTCCCCGATGTTCCAAGTTGCCAAACTCCACATTATCACGCAGCGACAGCTGCAGTTGTACATAATCCTGAAAAATCGCGCTTATGTTGCGGCGCAAGATCGCCAGGTCGAACCGACGGATGTCTGTCCCATTGATGCGTACGGCACCCTGCTGCGGATCGTAGAAACGGAGAAGCAGCTTCAAAAGCGTCGTCTTGCCAAACCCGTTCTCGCCCACAATCCGTGTTATGGCACCACGCTCGGCACGTAAAGAGAAGTCATGCAGCGTCGGACTCTGCATGTCGGGATAGAAGAAGGTCACGCCGTCGAACTCTACAGTCTCCACCCTGTCGGGGAAAGGCTCCGGATGTTCAGGAGAAACGACAGCAGGGTTGAGTTCGAGGAAATCAAACAGGTTGTTTATAAACAGTTTGTGTTCGTAAAGTCCACTAACTCCGGCCACGAGGCTCGAAAGATAGCCCTGTCCACGACGGAATGCCTCGAAGAGCATCACGAAAGAGCCCACCGTCATGGCTCCAACGGCGACGGGTCTCATGAGCAAGAAGACAGATAGCCCCAAGGCAACCACCTCGACAACAGAGGTAAGCGCATCCAAGATGGCTAGCCGACGCGAGATTGCCAGAAGCCGTGACACGAGCTGGTGACGTATGGATACATAAAGGGAACGCAGATGCTCTCCCAGCCCGAAAGCGCGAACTTCCTTGGCAAAGGCTCTGTTGGTGAGCAGAGCCCCATAGTAGTTGCTGCGGCGGCTGAGCTGTGTGGTCTCACGGCGGAAAGCATAGATGCGACGTGACTTGACAAGACGTACCATGAAAGTCGGAACCATGGCGATAAGCATCACCGCCACCACTTTCCACGATGCCACCAACAACATGACGCCGACAGCGGCAAGCGATAGCAGGGCTCCGAAAATAGACACCATGTTCTCAAGGATGCGTATGGGACGGAAAGCCGCCTCCTGCTGCGCACGGTGGAAGGTGTCGTAGAAACGGGGATTGTCATAATATGACAAGTCAAGACGCATCGACTGTTTCTGGATGATGCCGTTGATGTGGTCGATGAGCTTCTGTGTCAGCACGTCGCTGTTCAACGACCCGAGTATGCCCACAAGCCTGTTGAGCAGCATGATGCCACAGAAGAGAGCTACAACCACCGTCAGCGAGGGAACAGCATGGAAGCCCGGCTGCGGCGAGGACTGACCTACTACCGCCACCACATCGTCCACCAACACCTTGAGCACATACAAGTTGGCTAGGGGCAGAAGACTGCCCAATGCCGTATAGAGAAGCTTCATGATGAAGC
Organism: Bacteroidales bacterium; assembly: GCA_017448905.1. GTDB lineage: Bacteria > Bacteroidota > Bacteroidia > Bacteroidales > P3 > Colimorpha. Next base: position 3,355 of record JAFSKP010000088.1, read on the forward strand.
CTTTCCTGTCACATTGCCATATAATTCTCAAAGCCTTAACCATATACTGACGGCGAATTTTAGCACTATGCCACCAGTAGTCTAGTTCTGGGCAGTTTTTTTCACAACCAGGCTGCCATTGACATAGTCGACTACCGTAACAGGCTCATCCTTTTCAATGTAGCCAAACTGTGAGACGGCATCGTATGTATGGCCTTCGACATCGATCTTGCCAGCAGGACGGAGTATCGTGGATGCCCTACCCTCGCAGCCTATCAGCGACCGCTGCCGCTCTGTGGCCACGGTGTATCCCTCTGCGGTGTTTTCTGTCGTCGAAAGTGCCAGACCTCCGAAGAGGGTGCTCTCAAAGAGCTTCTTGCCAAGCCATATACTGAGAGGAAGCGAGAGTGCGATAGACAAAAGTACAATCATGAGACGATTGCCTACAATGCCGGACGGAATGCCTGAAAAATCAAAGCCGACATTGCCCACCATACTGAATACCAATCCAATGACAACACAGGCAATGCCCGATATTCCAGCCACACCAAAGCCTGGAATAACAAAAATCTCGAGAGCGATAAGTGCCAGTCCGATAATAAAGATTATTATCTCCCAATAAGTTGCAAGACCGTCCAAGTAGAGTGGGGCAAAATAAAGCGCTGCCGCCGACAGTGCCAGGACCAGCGGAAAACCGATGCCCGGCTGTTGCAACTCAAAATAAATACCACCGATAATAAGCATAATAAGCAATCCCGATACAACAGGTCGTACGAGAAAGCCTATCAATTTGTCTATAAATGTATAGCGCTGCTCACGGATAGTGTACTCGCTGATGCCGGCGTGGCTGAGGAGCGACCTGACATTCTCGACCTCGGCTTCACAATAGCCGTAGTTGATAGCCTCAGTGGTTGTGAATGTCAAGACCTTGCCACTGTCACTGATGCCCGGCACATAGATGTCGGGGTCGACCATAGCCTGGGCGATGTCCGGGCGACGGCCACGCGCCTCTGCGGTGGTGCGCATAAGCGAACGCATATAGCTCTGGTACTTGTCGGGCTGCACCTCACCCGACATGTCCACAACAGTTGCGGCTCCTATCGACGAGCCGCTGTGCATATATATGGAGTCGCACGCTATCGAGATGAGAGCACCTGCGGAGGCCGCATTGTTGTCGATATAGGCATAGACAGGAATCTCCGACTGGAGGAAAGCGGTGCGTATCTTGTCGGCATCGTCGAGGGTGCCTCCGAAGGTGTTGATATGCACCAGGATGATGTCGGCATCTAGCGTTTTTGCCTCGTCCATGGCTTTTTCGACCCTGAGCGAGGCGGGAGGTGCTATCTCCTCATCGATATGGAATTGGTAGACAAGCTTTTTCGATTGTTGTGAGAATGAAGTGCCTGAAAATGCAAGCATCAATAATAACAAAGAAAGTAACTTTCTCATAGTCCGAAAGATTTAAGGTTGTTGAGCAGTTCGTCGAAGACATAGGGACCCGAGGCCACAATCTCCCCACCCATGAGCCAGTCGTCGCCACCACCGAAGTCTCCTACACGTCCGCCGGCTTTCTCGACAATATAGGCCCCGGCGGCGACGTCGTATGGTTTGAGACCGTACTCATAGAACCCGTCGACGCGGCCACAAGCCGTATAGGCCAGATCGGCGGCGGCAGAGCCGAGACGGCGTACTCCATGCGTGTTGCACATGGTCCACTCAAGGAAGCCCATATACTGGGACATGCGTGCATAATTTGTATAGGGAAACCCGGTGGCAATCAGCGAGTCGTTCAACGATGACGCCTCCGACACCCTTATCCTGTCGCCGTTCAGGTATGCACCCTCCACATCGACACATGCAGAGAAGCATTCACGTGCCCATATCTCATACACCACGCCGAGAACCATCGTCGGATGCTGACTGTCGTGCGATAGTTGATTGTCCTTCAAGCCAATGGATACACATGTAGGTGCTAGTCCGTGGATATAGTTGGTAGTGCCGTCGAGGGGATCGACAATCCAGGTGAAGCGAGCCCTCCCCGTCGAGCCTGCGGTACCTTCCTCTGCTATGAAGTCGCTGCCTGGCAGCAGAGCGGATAGCCGTTGTACGATGCGTCGCTCCGACTCGCGGTCAAAGCGTGTCACATAGTCGTGGACGCCCTTAGCCTCCGAGTTGACCACTCCGTCCAGCTTCTTGCGTTCGCCAAGCAGGAAGTCGCCGACCTCACCGGCCAGCAGACACACTTCATGACACAACGAGTCGAACATTTATTCCTGCAAGTACTCTAGTTCTTCCTGTATCTGCTTGAAGAGTGCGGAGAATTCCTCCTGGGAGATTGACTCGTAACCGCTGGGGAGGAGCATATCGACCTCTTTGACCTTGCCGCTCTTGATTTCGGTGGCAGAGAGGGTGATTTGACGGCCTTCGCCGAGATCCATGGAATATTCGAGAGCCACACCCTTGATACCGTTGAAGATGAGGTTGACATCAGGACCCATCTCGTCAGTGTACCAGACCGTCGTCGGGGCATCGGTACCATCCTCTCCGAAAGAGTGGATGACGGCTTTCTTTGCGGTTTGACCGGCAATGGATTTGGTTTCGCCTGCCACATACTCGATATAGAAGCCCTCGGTGACCGGGATGGTGAGGCTGTCAATGTCGCTCTGTGTCAGTTCCTGGGTGACAAGGATCTTGCTGGAGCCTTTATAGTCGAGTTCAACATCGTTCGACGAGAGGTACATGAAAAGCTGGCTGAGGTCCATGCACACATACTGTTTGTGACCGTCGACCAGGACATTGCTGGCAAATGGGTTGCCGCCAAAGAAGAGCTGATTGGAAGTGAGGACTTTGGAGTCGTAGACTTTCACCTCTGCTGTGGCGATTTGGTCAGGGACCGTGAAAGCTGTCTCACCGGTTGACGTTACCGAATAGGAGATAGTACCCTTGAAATTGTTCTGTGCCAGAAGCGAACCGATGGCAAGGCAGACCATTGCTGCGAAAGAAAAGATTTTTTTCATGAGATTATTGTTGTTTTCAATTGTAAACGCAGAAAGTGAAGCATTATTATATTGACCTGAAAAAAAACTACAAGGCCTCCTCTATGAGCCAGAGGCGGTTTGAGTTGGAACCTTTGATGAGGACGGTGCAGTCGCGGAGAGGAGAGGCCTTGAGCCTGTCCATCACCTCTTCCGACGACGGGAACCATTCGACGGAGGGTTGTGAGGCTGCAAAACGGAACTCTTCGCCAGTCAGGATAACGCGTTCAAAGGCTCCCTTGCGCAAATGCTCCAGGAGAGCCTTATGCTCGGCGTGAGAGTCGGAACCGAGCTCACGCATACCGCCGAGTATTACTACCTTGTGCGCGGCATTCATGGCAATGAAATTGTCTATGGCCACCCTCATGCTCGAGGGGTTGGCGTTGTAGCAGTCGAGGACAAGGCTGTTGCGCTCCGTCCGCTTGAACTGCGAACGGTTGTTGGAAGGCTGGTATTCTTCGAGGGCACACTTGATGTCGAAGAGTTCGACACCGAAATAACGGCCTATGCATACCGCCGCCATGGCGTTGTCGAAGTTGTATCCGCCGATGAGATGCGTCTGGACGGTGTAGACGTCGTCGTCGTCCTCGAAATAGAATTTCAGATAGGGGTCGGCAGAGACAAAGGAGCCCTTGTATTCTGCACTCACGCTGCTGCCGTAGGTCACTACGGAAGCCATCGGAAGGTTCACGCCACGAGGGGTGAAGTCTGAGGTGTAGTCAGACGGTGTGGCACCCGGGAAAGCCGGAATGACGCCAGGCAATACCGAAGGACTGCTGGGCAGCACTGCCATTTTCTCGGCACGCTCCATGAGGATCGTGCTGTCGGCATTGACAAAGATGACTCCCGCCATGGCGGCCAGATGCTTGTAGAGCTCGGTCTTGGTGCGGACGACACCTTTGAAAGAGCCGAAGCCTTCGAGGTGGGCCTTGCCGACATTGGTGATTATACCAAAGTCGGGATTGGCTATATTGCAGAGGAAGTCGATTTCGCCAGGATGGTTGGCGCCCATCTCCACGATGGCCATTTCGGCATCGGCAGGAATGGAAAGTATCGTGAGCGGTACGCCGATATGGTTGTTGAAGTTGCCCTTTGTGGCACTGGTGCGGTATCGTCGGCTGAGGACGGCATTGACAAGCTCTTTGGTCGTGGTCTTGCCGTTAGTGCCGGTGATGCCAATCACGGGGATAGTGAGCTGCGAGCGGTGGTGGCGGGCAAGCGCCTGAAGGGTCTTGAGCGAGTCATCGACGAGCATGCAGCGGTCGTCAGTGGCATACTGCGGATTGTCGACCACGCAGAGAGCGGCTCCATGTTCCAGTGCCTGGTGGGCGAACTGGTTTCCGTCGGCGTTGTCGCCTTTCAACGCAAAGAATATGCTGCCCTCGCAGACGGCACGCGAATCGGTGGTGACATGCCGCGAGACGAGGTATTTTTCATAAAGGAGGCTGATATTCATAACTGTAGCTTTTTTCTAGAAGCTCTAGATTTTCTAGACTGTATAGACTGTCTAGATTATCTAGACTGTTCAGAAAAAAAAGGTTCTCCTTGCGAAGAACCTTTCCTTTTCTTTGTCGGGGCGAGAAGACTCGAACTTCCGACCCCTTGCACCCCATGCAAGTGCGCTAGCCAACTGCGCCACGCCCCGAACAGACATACAGACGAGTTCAAAAAAGAGACTTCGGAAAACCGCTTTTTCTTGCTCAAATGCGAGTGCAAAAGTACACACATTTTACATACTGACCAAATTTTTTTTCAAAAAAATCACGCCGTCAGTTCCCAATCTTCGATAATCATCTAATTAACAATACTGTTCCACGTTGAATAATTTGCTCGAATGGATGCGTTATCTTGTGGCATGAGATGATGAAAGAGTATACTCCCTGGGGACATTTTTTGCCATTTTGGGCTATTCCGTTCCATGGGTTTTCAGGGTCGTAAGACTCGAAGACAAGCTGTCCACGACGGTCGTAGATGAGTATATGGTAACGCTGGACGTCGTTGACCTTGACATCGAAGGTGCGGTTGGTGCTTTCCTCGGGGGTGAAAGCATTGGGTGTCCAGAGGGTGGTATGGTCGACATAGACGGTGACAGTAGTAGTGTCGAAGCACTGGTAGGGATTATAAGCCCAGAGGCGTACAGTGAGCGAATCGACATCATCAGGGACCATGTACTTAAGCTCCTTGGCGGTACTTGTCTCGCCGTAGGGCAGTTCCCACAGGCGAGTGGTGGCATTCTGGCTGTTGTCGATAAAGGTGGCTTCCATGGACCCAAGCGAGACCGTCAACGGGGTTACAGAACCCATGGCTATGGGCATAGGCTCGACAGCGACGGTAGTGCTGACGCTGCTGTAGCATACTCCCGTGATTGCGCCGACAGTGTAGACCGTCGTCGAGGCGGGATTGACCATGATATGGGAGTTGAATTCCTGACCGCCGAGTGAGGGGTCTGCTGGTTGTGCCGACCAAGTGAAGCTCTCGGCAACGGTCTGTACTTCGAGTTCCACCATCTCACCGCCACAGACACCTGTCGGATTGCTGATAGTGATGATTGGCATGGTGTCGACGACGATACGCACCGTGTCGCGTCCATAGCACTCGGCGCCGTTGGTGAGGCCGAGTACACGGTAGACTGTCGTAGTGTCGGGTGTCACCGTCAAGGAACTGGATGTGCCGAATGTGGTACCGCCATCCCACGAATAGTTGGCCGCACCCGATGCTGTCAGCGTTGTCGAGCTGCCTTGGCATATACGTTCACGGCTGGCATTGAGGGAAATGGAGGGAAGGGGGACAACCTCGACCATCATAGAGTCGAGATCCTCCCACCATTGGTTGTTCCACCATTTGTATGAGCGTACATAGTACCAGGTGCGCTGATGAGGGAGTAGTGTGACGACAGAGTCGCGGAGTTCGAAGGGGGTGCTGTTGAGCGAGCTGTACCATACGCAGCTGTCGGCACCGTGAGAGTAGAGGCGCAGTGTATCCTGGTCGCAGATGATGGTGTCGGTGATGCGGAGCACTCCGAGGCGGTCGGTGCCGTAGTAGTCGCGAAGGAGGTAATTGAAGTCCATGCGGCGTCCGATGAGCATGGTGTCGGTCGAGACATTGCCGCAGAAGTCCTCAACGACAACGACCCAGGTGGCGTCAGGGGCGGTGGAGACAAAAATGGAATCGCCGTCACGGATTTGAGACGGTTCGCTGAGTTTGTGCCACTTCACAGTCCTGTTGGGCATGCCGCCCTCGATATGGGCATGGAGCCAGAGGGTTGCTGTGCCGCTTGTGATAGTGTCGCGGGTGATGGTGGCCACAAGGGGATCGGTATCAATGATGCTGAATTCGACAGTGTCGGCGCCAGGGCAGCCATCAGAGGGCGAAAAGACGAACATTGCCGTCTCCGTGCCTTCGGCTACACCGTCCATGGCGGGAGCTACCGTGAGAAGGATTTCATTCTGGCCTGCAGGAAAGGAGATGACGGGATTGATCATGGTGAAGTCTACGCCATTCGTTGCAGTACCGGAGTAGGCGACGGTGACACTTGTGGCCTGATACTTGGCTTGGGGACGGCTCAGACGTACAGAGGCCACACAACCCTCATAGAGGTCGCTCGGAGCTTCCTCGTTGGCAGCGTTGGCAAACTCAAATTCTATAGCATTGGACGAAAGGCTGTTGGCCTCAAGAAAGACGACAGAAGGAAGAGCCCCGTCGCTGACATTGGCGATAGCCATCTTGAGATGATAAAGCTGGCAAGGCGCAACCCTGGCTTCGGCAGTCAGCACTGTCGTGGCGCCGGTCATGTGTGTGATAAGAGAGTGATTGAAGTTGTTGTTGAAATACTGGCTATAATTCAAATTGCAATTCGAGGCCGGATAAGAGCCCGAAGGCGTGCCGCTATTGACGTTGTTGATGGTTACAGGAAGTGAGGTGCCGGGGATAATGGCGATATTCGTATTGGTGTACAGACCACCGGCAGGATTGACACCGGTAAGGAAGAAAGCAAAGACATCGTTGAACTGGCTGCATGTGTACGACTGGTATTCCTCGGAGGCAAAGACATAGCGGAACCTGATGGAGTCGGACTTGGGGACGAAGTCGAATTCCAATACAGAGCAATTGTTGACAGAGTTGGCTCCAGCGATGTTTTGCAGCTGAGGGTCGGTCACAGTAGGGCAGTTGTGTGTCGACGAGCCACTGCTTGACCCTGCAATATAGTTGGCGGCACACGCCGAAAGGATAATGCCTTCAGAGATGCCGATGCCAGTGGAGTTGACTCCTGTGGTAAAAGTGCCCACACCGCTACAGTTGATGCTTGATGAACTGCCGTTAAGCTGGACATTGGAAATCTCGACTCCGGAGCCGAGGAGGACATTGCGGACCAGGGAGTCGGGCGTCCAGCCCGTATGCTGGGATCCGAGAGTGACATTCAGCTGTGCACTGGATGTCAAGGGTATTGACACAAAACAGAGTGAGGCAATGACGAGCCGTAGAAGATGTATTTTTTTCATAATAAGGACTGTTTACAATAGGCAAGGAAAGTTTTACTTTTCTGGATTAAAACGTTTTTTCACACTAATTATTGTTAAGACGCAAAAAAAGTTTATTTTGCTGCGTCAGAGCGTAAAAAAATGACAAGGCCGGTTTTTCAACAGCTTCGGACGGTTTTATTTCGAGAAAGAGAATCCGACGGTAAGAGAGGAGGTGGCCACCGGCGAGGCATTGCTGCTGTCCACACCCGTGCCGCGTCTTAACGCACGAGGCACATTAGTGAAAGATTTGACAGCATCCGGAGCCACACCTTTTGAAATCAGATAGTCGGTCAGCGTGCGAAGCCGGGAGGCGTTGACCAGCGAGCAGAATGGCACGTCAGGGCTGAGGTTGTAGGTCGAGTAGATGTTGACGTGGAGGGTGGGATTATCGACAAGGAATTGCGCCAGCCTGCCGACATGAGCCCTACCTTTCGGCGAGAGTTCGCTGCTTACCGACGAGTTGAAAAGGTCAGTGAAAGCGATAAGGGAGTCGAGGGCAATGGCATCGAGCCTCACGTCGCAATGTGTCAAATCGTAAAGACGTTCCTCTCCTGTCCGCGACGGCGTGAGAGTCTGGCGAGTGACGAAATGGTTTGCGGCATGGAATGAGAGCTCATAGTTCTCGCCGGGGCGGAGGTAGAGCGTAAACGTGCCGTCGGCCATTGCGAGTACGGTGTCGAGAACCGGAGTTGTGCCCTCACGTGGCGTGTAGGCGACAACGGCGTAGGCGTTCTCCGGGGCATCATAGAGAGGGGAAATGACAGATCCTCTGAGTTCCACACATTCGAGACTACCACTGAAATGGCACAACGATTCGGTACTGTCGGCATTGCGGCGAAGCCACCAGCCTTCACTGCCGTCCGGAGAGGCCACGAAGGCAAGGTCGTCGCCGTCGGAACAGAAGGGTGCCTGCAGACTATAGGCCGGACAACGCCCGATGGGGTACATCATGACGGTATCGTCCTGGGAAAGCGCCACCATACGCGAGGCGTAGAGGTCGAAGCCGCCATAGCTGTCATTGCGGCCATTGGACGAAAAAACGAGGTAGTCTCCGTAAACGAAAGGCATCTGCTCGTCACCGACAGAATTGACATAGTGACCCATATTCTGGGGCGACTGCCATTCCGAACCCTTGCGCATAGAGAACCAGAGGTCTGTGCCCCCAAAACCCAACGGGGAGTCGCAGACGAAGACCATGGCGCGCCCATCGGAGGTGAATACCGGATGGAAAACGGAAGACTCCAGTCCGGGGAGCTTGACACGGCGAGTGGCGTATTTGCCGGGCTTCTTCTCGTAGTAGACATAGAGCTGAGATACACCCTTGGAGTCGTTCTTGGTATAGTATACCGCACCCGAGAATGGGTCGCGTGCAGCGTAGGTTATGCCGGGATCGATGGCAGTGGCAGCGGTGTCGACCGCAGGACTTGACATAAGCATACCGCTCGCTGTGGAGGACAAGAGCATACCGCCGGTGACGAAATGGAACTGTCCGTCATAGAGAGAGAGGTCGTCGAGGGCAGAAGGAAGCCTGAAACCCGACAGAAGAGTATGCGTCACTGCCTTGTTGCAGCGTCCGCTGTCAGGTTGGGCCATTGCTGGCATGAGAAAGGACAACAGGATGAGTGCAGAAGAAAAGTGTTTCAACATAAGGTAAAGTCTAAGATATGGTGTAAAGTTAAGTTTAAAGATTAAAGTTTAAAGATTATAGTTTTTTTTACATTTATTATCAACAAAATAACCATAAATATTATCACAACTTATTTTTTCAACGCTACTTATTGGAAAGGCGTAGGGGAGATAGCTGGATATCAAGTCTGACATCGGAACCACAATAAGGAAGAGGCCAGACAGTTCGCTGTCGTAGTAGTGGGTGCCGACGGACTGGCTCCAGTGTAGCGTGGAGGGGATAATGCGCTTGGGCAGTCCGCCCTTAGTCATCTTACGCCTCCAGCTGTCATAACTGTGCTCCGTCGTGAAACGGTACTGGCTGGCGGTTCCCGGCGGTGCCATGGTACGCGTCTCCGAGACGACGTTGCCCAGCACGTCGCACGCCCGCTCGCGGCGGCAGGTGCCGTCGTCGATGCGGACGGGGCGGCCATGGCCGGTGCCGCTGGTTCCGTAGGTGTATGTCACGTCGTTGCCTAGCATGTTACTATAACGCTTCTTGCCAGTCTTTGGTATGTGTAGTCGAAGAAAATGTCGCCGAGAGGGTTGCGCACTTTCACGGGGTAGGTGCGCGGGACGGGGTCGTAGGTATATCGGGACTGCATGCGATGAAAGCTGTCGAAGTCCATGTAAAGTAGAAATGAGACAAGCATTGACTTTGCATGACTGTATGCTTCCATTCCCATTGGCATTATGCCGAGTTCTGCATTTTTTCTAGAATCTATAAGGATTTTGTATCCGGGCACATTTTGTGACCAGTTCGTTGTTCTCTTTGTCTATCACGAGAAACTCACAAACATTTCGGTATTTTTACATATTCCATAGTGAAACATTTCGGTATTTTTACATATTTCCAACAAATAAATTTGTGTAAATAAAAAGAAAAGTCTATTTTTGCATCTGAAACAGTAATAACACTTTTATTGATATGAACCTGATTTTCAAAAGAAAGCTGTATAATAAACTGCTCGAATGGAAGCGAGTTCGTGACGGAAAGACAGCCATTTTGATTGAAGGAGCACGACGTGTGGGAAAATCGACATTGGTTGAACAATTTGCCAAAAACGAGTACGAGTCGTACATTCTCATTGATTTCAACGAGGCATCAGCTGAAGTGAAGTCATTGTTCGAGAATCTGATGAATTTGGACTTTATCTTTCTGCAACTTCAGTCTCTCTACAATGTTGTCCTGAAAAAGCGTAAGTCCGTTATCATCTTCGACGAGGTGCAGAATTGCCCCCTTGCCCGTCAAGCCATCAAGTATTTGGTTAAAGATGGCCGATACGATTATATAGAAACAGGTTCGCTCATCAGCATCAAGAAGAACACAAAAAACATCACACTCCCAAGCGAGGAAGAGCGAGTAACTCTTCATCCCATGGATTATGAGGAGTTCCGCTGGGCTCTGAACGATGAGGCCTCTGTACCACTGCTCCATACCTTCTACGAGAACAGACTGCCACTCGAGCAATCGTTCCGTGACAAAATCCGTGATTTCAGACTTTATATGCTTATCGGAGGTATGCCACAGGCCGTCAGTACCTACATCGAGACGAACAACTTCAGCTTGGTTGATTCAGCCAAGCGTGGGATTATCCAGATTTACCGGGACGACTTTCAGAAACTTGACCCGACGGGACGATTGGAAACGCTTTATATGGAGATACCGTCACAGCTTAACCAGACGGCCAGCCGTTATAGACCATACGCCATTCTTGGCAACGTGGATGGGGACAAACTGATGGAAATGATGAGGAATCTGGAAGACAGCAAGACCACGCTTTTCTCCTACCATTCCAACGACCCCAACGTGGGGATGTCGCTCACGAAGGATATCTCAAAGTACAAAATCTTCTGTGCCGACACTGGCTTGTTTGTCACGCTCGCCTTCTGGGACAAGGACTACACAGAAAACGATATTTATCAAAAGTTGCTAAACGATAAACTCAGCACCAATCTTGGCTACATTTATGAAAATATGATAGCACAGATGCTCGCTGCATCGGGCAACAAACTGTTCTATTATTCCTGGCCCAGGGATGCCACCCACAGCTATGAAATCGATTTCCTGTTGTCAAAAGGCCACAAATTGTATCCCATTGAGGTGAAATCTTCGGGATACAGTACACATAAGTCTCTTGATGCATTTTGTGAGAAATTTTCTTCACGAGTTGGAGAACGGTATCTTATCTACACCAAGGATCTCCGAAAGGACGGGGCAACGACACTATTGCCCGTATTTATGACAATGTTCCTGTAGTGATGACACCAGATGGGTTGCTCGTAATATAG
>JAFSKP010000089.1 GCA_017448905.1 Bacteroidales bacterium
CAGAGCGAGCAGTCGCTGGAGGCATGGATGTTCATCAACATCGTGGCCATGCACTGGTACTACGAGCTGCGGCACAAGATGGTCGACTCAGGCCTCATTAAGAAATACTCGCCAAGGGACATGATCAGAATCCTTGGCCGTCTCAGGAGTGTCTACGTGAACGGTAAATGGGTGACCGCCGAGGTCACAACCAAGGAACAGCAGATGATTGCCGCCATAGGCGTGGATATTACGTGAAAGACGGGGATTTTACGGATAAACCGTCAGTTGTAACCGACAGATAACTATGGATTAAAGTTGGAATTTGAAAAAAAATATTTTGCCATGTGATTTATTCTTAGTATCTTTGCAAAAATTTTGTTCAAAAATATTCTTTGTTCAAAATTACTGAACATCAATAGAAAAGTAAACAAAAACAATGGAATCCATAATATGCAAAAGGCAGAATTACAGATAATACTGAGGCTCCTGCAAGACAAAAAAGCGGTGAACGAGAGCTATCGCAAGATTGCAGCCGAAGCCTGCACTTCCGTCGGCTCCGTCCATGCCACGATGCAGGATCTGATGGAAAAAGGCTACGTCATAGAGAGCGACGGCAAGAGGCTGTTGCGGAAGAGGAACACCCTAATCGACAGATGGGTGCGTGCCTATTGCGATGGACTGAAGGACAGATACCTTGTCATGCGTTTCGCCTTCCTCACCCCAGAAGTCAGAGAGCGGTGGCGCGACATCACGCTGCCCGACACCGTCCGTTGGGGTGGCGAACCTGCCGCAGCCATCATCGACGGATATTTGCAGCCCCAGAAGTGGGACATATACACCTCGGCAGGAGCGGATATGCTGATTGCGACAAGAAGCATGATACCCAACCCCGACGGCGAGATTTACGTATACAAGAAGTTCTGGAACGCCGACGATACTCCCGCCTTGGTGGTCTATGCCGACCTAATTGCCACAGATGACGACCGTTGCATTGAAGCGGCGGAGAGAATTAAACCTTTGATTTGATATGGAATACGCAATATCGAAAGCCGACCTTCACAACGACCTGCTGGCAGAGACGCTACAGGCTCTGTCGGAGTGTTTCGGTGCCATCGGTGCCGAGGTCTATGTAGTGGGTGCCTCCGCACGTGACATTGCCCTGCGGCTGCTGAAAGTGGAAGACACCCCGCGCCGCACGCTCGACCTGGATGTCGCCGTGGCGCTGAAAGAATGGAGCCAGTATGACCGGCTCTCCCATGTCATGCAGCGGAACTGTTTTGAGAAAGACAGGGCGAAACAGCGTTTCACTTATCTTGGCAAGGATGGCCGCAACCGATTCGAGGTGGATGTCGTTCCATTCGGCGACATAGAGGAGAACGGACTGGTGGCATGGCCTCCCGAAGGGTCGCCTGTCATGTCGGTAAGAGGCTTCTCCGACGTGATGGCTCATGCCGACGGCGTGGATGTCGAAGGGGCGTTCTCTTTCCGACTGGCATCATTGAGCGGCCAGTTCCTGATAAAGCTCGACGCATGGGGCGACCGTCACTTCCGTACCAGAAAAGACGTGGCTGACATGGTGTATATCATGCAGAACGTGTATGTGGCTTATGCGCTCTCGTCCAAGGAGATGCCAGAAGAGGTGGGCATGGATGCGTCGAATTTCGACGTCGTCGTGGCGGGAACGGAGTGGATAGCGGCAGACTTGAAAGGCATGTTGTCGGATGCGAACAGACGCTATTATGCCGACATGCTCCGCAAGGAAATCGACAAGGCGGAGGAAAGCCAACTCATAAACGACATGCTCGATGCGTCTGACAGCCGCAACTACGCCCTGTTCCGCAGGGCTTTGTCAAGAATGTCTGAAATACTGATGCCATGAAGATACAATACGCAAGCGACCTGCACCTGGAGTTTCGCGACAACTCACGATGGCTGAAAGAACACCCTCTCACGGTCAGCGGAGACATCCTTGTGCTGGCCGGAGACATCATGTATCTCGGCGACGACAGCATGGCCAGGCATCCCTTCTGGAACTGGGCTTCGGACAACTACGAGCAGGTGCTGGCTGTCCCTGGCAACCACGAGTTGTACAGACACTACGACATCAACAGCCTCCACGAAGGATGGGAACTCCCCCTTCGGAGCAATGTGAAGTACTGCTACAACAAGGCCGTAAATGTCGGCAGCGACGCGGAGCTGCTGATGACAACCCTTTGGTCGAAGGTTGACACCGGCGATGCGTACTTTGTCGAGCAGGGCGTGGCGGACTTCCACCGCATCATGGACGGGCAGTACCGTCTCACCTGCGACCGCTTCAACGAGGAGCATGAGAGGTGTGCGTCGTGGCTGAAGGACAGCCTCGCGCGTAACGACGGCAGACGGCGTGTGGTCGTCACGCACCACGTGCCTTCCTATCTGATGAGCGACCCTGCCTTCAAAGGCAGCAGAATCAACGGGGCCTTCACAGTGGAGATGTTCGGATTCATAGAGCAATGCGGGGCGGAGGCATGGATATACGGCCACTCCCACAGAAACATCGACGCGGTGATTGGAAAGACCCGCTGCGTCTCCAACCAACTCGGCTACGTGATGGACGGCGAACATCTTGGAAGAAACGGGTTCTCCGCATTCGCTCCTGACAAGGCCATTGAGTTGTAGTGTTCCCCATAACCTAATACAAAAAAAAAGAGACCTCGACGCATCGGGGTCTCGCTTGTAAAAACTTTTAATAAATATCCCGACCAAAGGATATTCGGGTGCAAAAGTACCAACTTTTCCCAACATGGCCAAATCCGAGACAGACAACGCTAAACACCAGTGCGTTGGAAAGGAAAAATGGGCTGACGGCGCACCGTCGCCCCCAAACAAACATCATGAAGTGGAGCGGTTTTGGTTATGGTGTTCAGAAACTCTTCAGCACCTCGCTGTCGAGCTTGACTTCCGTCAGCGCACCCGCCGACGTGGAACCCTCGAAGACGGCCTGGGTGGCCGTGGAGGTGGACTTCTTGGTCAGCACGATGGTGTTGTTTCCCACCTTGAGGGTGGCGAGGATGGAGGTGTTGAGATTGGTGCCGTTCACGGTGAGTTCGGTGCTGCCGGCGGAGAGGGTCGGAGCCGTGGTGGTCGTGTTGCTGGCCACGGAGGTGTTGCCGACCTTGAGGTTGAAGGAGCTGGCTACGGCAGAGGAGGCCGTGTAGGGCTGCACGGTGTTCTCGTTGTCGGAAGGC
>JAFSKP010000090.1 GCA_017448905.1 Bacteroidales bacterium
CTTGCCAGTGTAGTGGACTTTCACCGTGCTGTTGGCTGTGGGGCGTTTGCCGTTGCCATTCTGCAGGACTTGGTATTGCAGGCCGCTCTTGGTGGTGGTGATTCCCTTCTTCTTGCCGTTTTCTTTCAGGAATTGCTCTCCTTCCTCCTTGTTTTTGCCGACTGAGGCCATCATGTCGTCACGTTTCTTCTGCTCGCGTTTCTCGAAGTCGGACTGGAAACGGCGCAAGATAGGAGACATCTGGGCTTGCGTCCAGTTGTTTTTGCCGTCAGCCATATCGATGAGCGACTGGGCCACCACACGAAGGTTGATTCCCAAATTCTGACGCTGCCAATTGGAGGCCAAGTCCTTTCCGATGGCGTATGATGCCGAATCGTTGAAAGTCCTGACTTCGGGAGTCTTTTGTTTAGCCAAATCCTTCTTGGCGTTGTCAAGCTGCTGCTGTAGCGACTCGTTCTGTTCGGCGAGGCGCTGCAGCTCGTCGGCTTTCTGCTTGAGCTGATAGTAGTAAGCCTCGTCCATGACGGCCTTGCCTCTCTTGACTGTCACGTCGGCAGACTGAGCTATGGCGGTCATGGCACATGCTAAAAGGAATACAGATGAGATTATTTTTTTCATTGATTTCAATTTTTTTCTATTGAACCGCAGGCGGGGCGCCTTCGTACCATATTGGCGAACAGTGACCAGTTTCACGATGTTCTCGTTCACAGGCCACTGTTCAGAGGTCACTGGTTAAAAAAAGTTTTATTTGTAGATTTTAGCTGGTTGTCCGTCGAGGATTTCCTTGCCGCACATGGCGAGGGCAAGCATCTCGTTCTCGCCCTTGTAGATCTTGACGGGCGCAATCCAACCCACACGTTCCTCTATCATTGCCATCCAAGGTTTGCTGTAGGCTATGCCACCAGTGAGGATGATGGCGTCGACCTTACCGTTGACGACAGCGGCGAGACGGCTGATTTCCATGGAGACCTGATAGGTGAAGGCGTTGACAAGGAGTTGGCATTTCTCGTCGCCGGCGAGGGCTTTCTTCTCGACCTCGTAGGCATCGTTGGTGCCGAGGTAGGCCACGAATCCGCCTTCGGCGGTGACCATCTTCTTGAGTTTTGCCTCGTCGTACTTGCCGCTGCAGGCCACCTCTATGAGCTTGGAGGCATTGATGGAACCGCAACGGGTCGGCGAGAAGGCGCCGAGGCCGCAGAGGGCGCGGTTGACTTCGACACAACGTCCATGCGCATGGACTCCGACGCTGACACCGCCACCCATGTGGGCGATGATAAGGTTGAGGTCCTCGTAGTGTTTGCCCAGTTCGCGTGCATAGAGCTTGGCGGTCATTTTCTGGTTGAGGCAATGCCAGATGACACCTTCGCGGCTGGGGTCGAGGTCGAAAACGGGGTGGCCGCTGATCTTAGCGAAGTCGGGACGTTCGTCGACGATGCCGGGGTCTGCAATATAGGCACATTCAAGGCCAATTTCGCGGGCAATGGCGTCGCTGATGAGCGCGCCGAGATTGCAGGCATGTTTGCCCTGTATGCCGGCGTGGCACTCCTCTTTCATGAGGTCGTTGACCTGATAGCAGCCGCTCTCGCATGGACGGGTAAGGCCGCCACGGCCCATCACGATAGCAATCTCGTCGGTCCCTACACCGTGGCGTTTCACCATGTCGAGGATGGCGGTCTTGCGATACTCAAACTGGTCAGCTACTTCATGGAATTTCTGGATTTCTTCGATGGGGTGGCTGAGGTTTTCGGTGAAGACCTCGGTTTCTCCTTCGTAGATGGCAGCCTTCGTTGAGGTGGCTCCGGGGTTGATAACAAGTGTGAATCTTTTAGTATTCATATATTTATGTTTTTTTTCTTTTTTTTAAATTTCTGCAAAGATATGTTTTTTTTCGGAATTATGAACTGCCGTCTCGTATTAATTCGGTACAATAAAAAGATTATTCTGTTGAAAAAACATATAATACAATAACAATCAACGATATACAAAACATGTTTTTTTTTAATATCTTTTTCATGGAAATGTTAATTTTTGTTGTTTTGTCACTCCAAAGCAATAATACAAGCACTTTTCAGTTAATCGTACAAATTGGAAAATTGATTCAACACCATCCCCCTAGTCACAAACCCAAACAGTTCCACGTTCTCTCAATCCTTGCTACATATTTTCCAAGCATTTCAACATACACCCCCCAAAAAGGCCACAATGAACCATATACTCCACCGTCTTCTCCCGATGCCGCTGTTTGTGTTGCTGCTTTCCGTGTGTCCTGTGCACGCCCAAGTGGTGCCCGACGGTGCGGACACAGCATATCTCATGACTGTCGACGAGGCCAACTACGACAGCCTTCTGAACACCTTCTACATGCAGCAGTTCAAACGCAATGCCTCGCGCCATCAGAACCGTCGGGCATCGCAGGCATACGCCGAGTTTGACGACATCCCCGACTCAGTATTCGTGCAACGGCTTCAGGCGCTGCACACTGTGGTTCCGATGACCTACAACGCCGAAGTCCGCGCTTTCATAAGGGCATACGTCCGCATCATGAGCCACCGGCTCGACGCCATGCTCTCTCTGTCGGAATACTATTTCCCGATGTTCGAGGAAACCCTCGACCGCTACGGTGTCCCTCAAGAGCTGAAATACCTCACCATCGTCGAGTCGGCCCTCAACCCGCAGGCCACCTCGCGGGCAGGGGCCGCAGGACTCTGGCAGTTCATCTACAGCACCGGCAAGCTTTACGACCTTGAGATAGACTCGCGCGTGGACGAGCGGCGCGACCCTTTCAAGTCGACCGATGCCGCAGCGCGACTCCTCAAGCGGCTTCATGAGCTCTACGGCGACTGGCAGCTCGCCATGGCTGCCTACAACTGCGGCTCGGGGGGCGTCAACAAAGCCATAGCCCGTTCCGGCGGCAAGCACACCTTCTGGGAGATATACCCATATCTGCCACGCGAAACCCGCGGATATGTACCAAAATATATTGCAGCAACCTACATCATGAACTACTACCATGAGCATGGCCTCACTGCCGGCCATTATGACCTGCCGCTCCACGTCGACACCGTCCACGTCCACGAGGACATCCATATCGGTGTGGCAGCCTCCATAGCCGACATACCCGTCGAACAGCTGCGACAGTTGAACCCACAGTTCCGCACCGATATCGTCCCTGCCTCGACACGCCCCTACGCACTCAGCCTCCCGGCGACGAAGACCACGCGGTTCATCCACTGCGAGGACTCCATCTACAAGTTGTCGCACGACACGATATCACGCCACGCAGTCATCGCCCCCTCGAAGGCAGCGGTAGTCTACCACAAGGTGCGGCGCGGTGAGACTTACAACTCCATCGCCAACCACTACGGCGTGTCGGTTGCCAACCTACGCCGGTGGAACGGGAAAGGACGCAAAAGCACCCTCAAGGTGGGCTCACGGCTGAAAATATACCTTCCCGAACCTAAAAAGACCAAGACTCAGCAGAATAACGACGCCGTCGACAGCACGGCGAAAGCCGATACCACACACACCAACCCACAACCCGACAATACAAAAGCCACAACCCGGAAAGAGACGAAAGGCAACGCCGTCTACCACACCGTCAAGAAGAACGAAAGCCTGACAATCATTGCGAAGAAATACGGCGTGACGGTAAACAGCATAAAAGAAAAGAACAACCTGAAAAAAGAGGTCATCCACCCCGGCCAAAGACTGAGGATAAAATAATAACACATGCAGCCATCCACACGTACAAAACTATGGAAGATTATGAAGAACAAATACTTCGTAGCTTTCTTCGTCTTCCTGCTGGTAATATTCTTCCTTGACGAAAACAACCTCTTCGTGGTACGTTCGCTGCACCATGAGGTCGCAGAACTGAAGTATACTGTCGACACGATGCAAGAGGGCATCTATCGCGACAGCCTGCAAGCCGAAAGGCTTAAGTACGACCTGGACTCTATCGAACGCTTCGGTCGCGAGAACTACTTCATGAAAGCTGAAAATGAGGATGTCTTTGTGGTGACGAGAGTGGAACGGTAGCCACACCCCACTGTTGCACACATTTCATACCTACCGGTAATTGGTTGTTACCGACTTGTGACGCCCACCCCTGTAGAAATGCTTCTTCCAATAGCTGTTTTCCAGTGAACTGATTGAGACCCCATTCGAAGTGGAAGAATGCACGAAAAGGTCGTCTTTCAGATAGATGCCCACATGCGACACCTTGCCGTTCGAGTTGGTGAAGAAGACCACGTCGCCCTCGCGCAAGCCGTTACGGTCGACGAACTTGCTCATATCCTTCTGTATGTCGTTTGCCGTGCGATGCAGCGTGATACCGTATACCGATTTGAAGATGTTGCCCACAAAACAGGAGCAGTCAACGCCACTGGTCGAGCAGCCTCCATACTGGTACGGGGTGCCATACCACGAGTCTATGGCACTGTAGAGCTTGCGGTTGTCCTTGTCGTTGAGAGTGATGCCTGTCGAATGCCCTGGCGTACCTGATTGCGTATTGTTGCCGCCGTTCGAACCGGAAGGCCGGAAAGGCTGTTCGCTGACATACTCGTCGGCATAGAGCTGTCCGACAATGTAATCCTCGTCCTGGATGTCGGTGTTCAGGAATCGTTTGACGGCGTCGCACGAAGACAACGACAGTGAAATTAGCATCAAAGAAATCAGCAGGCTGATATGGTTGTTTGTTTTCATAGCGCTTTTGTTTGGTTATTGACAAGTAAAGTCTAAAGATTAAAGTTTAATTGTTTAAAGACATTCTCACGCTCATTATCAGCAAAGGAACATAACAATTGTCCAACTTGTTTTTTGAGCATTACTAAGATGGTCGGGGCAAAGAGCTGTTGGCAGTATTTGCATGATTTCACCGCAGCCAGCTGCGGGGGTTCTGGCTCTCGCGACCTTTCCAGAGCTGGAAGCTGAACTCTCCGTTGCCGTTGGCATCGGCAGCAACCTTGCCGATGGTGGCACGGGTGGCGACATTCTGGCCTGCCTTGACGGAGCAGGAGGCGAGGTTGCAATAGACTGTCATATAGTCGCCATGGCGGATGATGATGCCTATGGTGCCGTTGGGACAGGTGAAGACACGGGAGACCTTGCCTTTGAATACTGCGTAGACATTGGTACCCTGCACTGTGACGAGGTCGATGCCGTTGTTCATGTTCTGTCCGCCGCTTTCGTGGGTGTAGAGGCCGTAGTTGCGGCTGATGGAGGTGTACACCACAGGCCATGCGAGCTTGCCTTTGTTCTGCGCGAAGTCGTTGCTGAGGGCGTTCTCCTCGGCCATGGTCTTGTCGGTCGGAGTCGCCGGAGCAGTGGTACTCGCCGGTTTCGTCCCTGTAGAGGCCTTGCCTGACGTCGTCTTGCCCGACGATGCCTTGCCTGAAGCGGAGGCTTTCTGGGCAGCGGCGCGCTGCTGGGCTGCCTTGCGGACCTCCTCGTCTATGAGCCGCTGAATCTGCTGCTGCAGCTTGCGTTTCTGTGCCTCCTTGGTGCTGAGCTGCTTGGAGAGCTGCTTCTCGTTGGCTCTGGACTGTTGCACCGAAGCCTCCTTCTGGCGTTGCTCCTTGGTGAGCTGGTCGCGTTGGCGCTTCTCCTGGTTCAGCAGGCTGCTCTGCTGCGAACGCTGGCGTTGCAACTCGTCGCCAGCCTGCTGCAGCTGGCGTTCGGTGTCGCGTATGGCTTTCGACTGGTCTACACGACGTTTGTTGTAGTTGCGGAAATACTTGGTTCGCAACAGTGCCTTGTTGTACGAAGGCGAGTCGAACAGCAACACCCACTTGTCCACATTATTGTATTCGCGGTAGAGCGAGCGGACAGTAGCTGCATATTCACTCTGCAGCGACTTGCGGCGATCCTGCATACGCCCGATGCTGTCGTTCATCTGCGAAATCTGGCTGTCGAGCTGCGAGAGCTGGCTGTTGATATTATCTATCAGCTTGTTGCGTTCCTTGATTTTCTTGTTCAGCGACGCCAGCTGCGAACTGGTGAGCTTAGTGTTCTTCTTGGCCTTGGCGAGGTCGGCGTTGAGACGCTTGATTTCGGCTTCGAGCTGTGTCTTCTCCTTCTCAAGCTGCTTTTTCGACTTCGACTGTGCCGCCGCAGGGGTGGCGACAGCCACTGCCAAAACGGCAAACAGAACCAATATAAACTTCCTTATTTGCATTATTTTGTGCTTATTCGTGAATGTACTTATGATTTGTATCAACGAAATATATCTGGAATTATTGTGCGTGAATCAAAAAACTAA
>JAFSKP010000091.1 GCA_017448905.1 Bacteroidales bacterium
GCCAAGGAGCGCGGCATGGTCGGCATCAAGGGTCACCGTTCGGTGGGCGGCTTCCGCGCCAGCCTCTACAACGCCTGCCCCGTCGAGGCCGTCGAGGCCCTCGTCCAGTGCATGCAGGACTTCGAGAAGCAGAACAAGTAAAGTGAATAGTGAATTGTGAATAGTGAATTGAATGAGGTTCACTATTCACAATCTTTTCATTTTTGTCAGCATCGAGGTATGTACCATCGAGACTTGAACGTTTGGAAAGAGGGCATTGAATTGGTGAAAATGGTCTACATGTTATTGGAACATTTTCCTAAAAATGAAGAATTTGCACTCTCATTTCAGATAAGGAAATCGGTGGTCTCCATTCCGTCGAATATTGCAGAAGGATGTGGAAGAGACTCGGACAAAGAATTATTTCATTTTCTTGGCATCTCTGCAGGGTCTTTGGCGGAACTGGAAACGCAGTTGATTATTGCGAAGGAATTAGGTTATGTGGATGACATATCCGAGGTTGAAAACAAGATGATGGCTGTTCAAAAACTACTTACCGGTTTTAGAAAATACATAAAAAACAACATTAATAAAGACAATTAGAATGAGTGAGTTATGACCCTTTCTATTCACAATTCACCATTCACAATTCACAGAAGAACAATGAAAGTATTAGTTGCTACAGAGAAGCCCTTCGCCAAGGTGGCCGTCGACGGCATCCGCGAAGTGGTTGAGAAAAACGGCCACACACTGGCCCTTCTCGAAAAATATACCGACGTGAACGACTTCTACAAAGCCGTTGAAGATGCTGACGCCCTCATCGTCCGCAGCGACAAGGTCACCAAAGAGGTCATCGACCACGCCAAGAACCTGAAGATCGTCGTCCGTGCCGGCGCCGGCTACGACAACCTCGACCTCGAGGCTTGCACCGCCCGCGGCATCGTCGCCATGAACACCCCCGGCCAGAACAGCAACGCCGTCGCCGAGCTCGTCATGGGCATGCTCGTCTATGCAGTCCGCAATTTCTACAACGGCAAGAGCGGCAGCGAACTCATGGGCAAGAAACTTGGTATCCTCGCCTTCGGCAACGTGGGACGCAACGTGGCCCGCATCGCCAAAGGCTTCGGCATGGAGGTCTATGCCTACGACGCATTCTTGACAGCAGAGCAGATCAACGCCAGCGACATGGCCACCGCCGTCGCCAACCAGGAGGCTCTCTTTGAGACCTGCGATGTCGTCTCTCTGCACATCCCCGCCACCGCCGAGACCAAGAAGAGCATCAACTATGCCCTCGTCGGAAAGATGCACAAGGGCGGCATCCTCGTCAACAGCGCCCGCAAGGAAGTCATCGACGAGGAAGGTCTCCTGAAGCTCATGGCCGAGCGCACCGACCTGAAGTACATCACTGACATCATGCCCGATGCCGATGCCGAGTTCAAGGCTTTCGTGGGCCGCTACTTCGCCACCCCCAAGAAGATGGGTGCCCAGACCGAAGAGGCCAACATCAACGCCGGTATCGCCGCCGCCAACCAAATCAGCGAGTACTTCAAGAGCGGCTGCACCAAGTTCCAGGTGAACAAATAATTTGTTGAAATGTTGAAATGTTGAGCTGTTGAGCTGTTGAGTATCAAACCTCAATTCAACAAATAAACAATTCAACAAATAAACAATGACATTAGCCATCTTCAACCCTGAGCACGACCTTTGCCTTGCCAATGGTCGTGCTCATTATGTTCCTCCGCGTTCTGCCATCGACTTCGCGCGCCGTGAGGCGGGGTTGATGCAGGTACTCTATCCCGATGCCCACTGCTGTTCCGTCTACGACCTCTCTGATGTCAACCTTCAATCCTCGATTATCGATTCTGTCGTTGCCTGGGGATGGGATCTGAGACTCAAGCGTCTGCTGCAGAAACACGGCTGTCCCGACAAGCTTCTTCCTTCTGACGAGAGTCTGGAGACCCTGCGGCAACTTCAGCACCGTTCCACCATCGTCGCGCTTCAGCCACATGCTTTCTGCGCCACCTCTATCGATGAAATACTGAAAACGGCATCCGACATGGGCAATCCACAGCTGGTGCTGAAAGCGCCATGGTCGGGTGCCGGACGTGGGGTGCGCTTCGTGGATGGCACGCTCTCTGAGCACGACAGGCGGTGGGCGGAGAAGGTCATTGCCGTACAGAGGTGTGTGATGGTTGAACGTCGCCTGCGGGTGAGGGATGAATATGCCATAGAATACCGGGTAGATGCTGACGTTGCCCGCCAGACGGGGCTGTCGCTTTTTGTGAGCCATGGTGGAGTCTACAGGCAAAACATCCTAATCCGAGATGATGAAATCAGAAAACGTGTCTCACTCCAACCAGAAACGGAGGAGCTTTTGATGAAGTGGATAACAGAACATGTTGTCGGCAGATATGTGGGACCGCTGGGTGTTGACCTCATCCTCGACACATCAGGCAATACTCATGTCAGCGAATTCAACTTCCGCCACACCATGGGGATGGTGGCACATGAACAAGTGAATA
>JAFSKP010000012.1 GCA_017448905.1 Bacteroidales bacterium
CAAGAACTTTGAGAGCTACAGCCTCAGCTACACGCGACGTTTCTCACATAGCGGCGAGTTGTACGACTATATGCTCTTCCGCAGATACGACGACTACAGCTTCACCACAGGCAACCCCAACCTGCTGATGTCGTACACCCATAACCTCGAAGTCGGGTGGAGCAAGTATATCATGAGGTTCGGCAACGTGGGAGTGAACGCCTACTACCGCGCCAACACCGACGAGATTGGCACCATGACCGCAGCCACCTACGACCCCGTCATCGGTCCCTATATGGTCAACTACACCTATCCCGTCAACATCGGCTCCAGCCACACCGAGGGCATCTCGGCTAATGTCACCTATCGTCCCACCGGCTTCTTCAATGTCCGCTTCAATGCCTCGCTCTTCAACTACGGCTACAACTACCAGGATTTCAGCGACAGCAAGGTGAGCTACAGCTTTCGTGTCAATGTGTGGGCCAAGGTGTGGAACCGGCTGGAGATTTTCGCCAACGGCAGCTACAGCTCGCCGCGGCTGGGACTCTACAGCCTCAGCAATGCCAACAAACGTTTCGACTTCGGATGCAGCAGCGACTTCTTCGACCGCAAGATGACCGTCAATCTCAGCGCTAGCGACATCTTCGGCTGGAGCGAATGGGGCAGCAACACCACGGCGCCGCAGTACCAGACCACCGGCAGCAACCGCTACAACTCGCGCTTTGTAAGCCTTGGCCTCACCTTCCGCTTCGGCAAGATGGAACTCGAGAGCAAAGCCCGCCAAGGCTCCACCGACTCCCCCATGGGGAAAAAATGATTGCCCCAGGGGGGACGACCTTGGGATGTTGTGTCTTTTGACCACTGTTTGATGGTCCTGTTTTGGAAAATATTTTTTTCCCATCTCTTGTAAGATTTGACCATTTCCGTGCGTCTAATATATAAAAGTGGACGCGAAGGAACATCACACACTTGACGATTACCGACGCTACGAGGCATTGCTTCGCGACTTCGGGAGGCACATCGAGCACTACTGCTTCACTCACTGCAGTAGTGCTTTTGAGGCTTCGGAGTTGGTGCAGGCGGTGCTGGACAAGGTGTGGAACGGTATCGCAACCCTGCGGCCGGATAGCAGTTCACGCCAGGTGAACCGCTGGCTGCAGAAGGTGATGCGGTCGGCGGCGGCCGACTGGTTCCGGCGACGGCGTGGGCACACGGTGCCGCTCGAAGCAACCGCCTTGGTTGCCGACCAACCGTCCTACGATACGGAATTGCTCGACGACCTATTGTCGTATCTCAGTGACGAAGAGCGTGTACTGCTACAGGAACGTCTTGACGGCTATTCGAGTGCCGAGATAGGTGAGCGTCATGGCATTGCGGCCAATGCTGTGGACCAGCGGATATTCCGCATTGTGAACAAGCTGAAACAGATAGTGAATAGTGAATTGAAACTTTGAAAAAGAATATGGAAACGATAGACGATAAAAGAATTGACATGCTTCTTGCCGAACGCGCACGGCGGGGCGTCGAGGCACGGATGAGGGTCGATGCCGAAGCTCGCTTCGGCTCGTGGTACCGCCGCCGTCAACGGAGGTATCGCATAGCCCGCGCCGCCATCGGAGTGACGGCGACGGTGGTAATGGTTGTTATCATGGTGCTGCCGCAACCCGATGGTCGATACCTCAGCGACCTCGGCAACCGCTCCCACGCCCTCTATTGCCTCAACCAGATGTCATCAATAATCAATAACCCATCATGAAGCGTACCCTGATATTCGGACTTTTGGGGCTGCTCCTGGTGGCGGGGGCGGCGGCGTGGAAGTTCATGCCGCGAGTGCTGGCGTATGACGAGTGCAGTCCCGTCTACCGCCACTTCGCTGACATGCAGCTCGAGGGGGTGCGCGTAACCTATATCAAGGACAAGCAGGTCAACGATACTCTACGCCTGCCCGTCACCCTCCTCGAGGCCGAGAGCGACCGCGGCTGGGAACTGCTCGACAGCCTCTTCGGCTACACGGAAAACCAGATGAAACTATTGAACGACCCCGACCTCCCCGACAATGTCAAGAAGACTCTTCTCGATAATTGGCCATCATTCGAATGCCATCGCGCCCACCGAGAGACTCCCGAGCAGGTTGTCGAGCCCCCACAGCGGCCGCCCCGACGATGTCACCGTCTACCTCTTCCCCTACCTGCGAAGCGTCAGCATCTTCGAAGTCAAAAACGGCGACACCTTCAACGCCGAATTATATGCCGCCGAGGATGAACTCAACAAGGAAGAAATCCGTTGTCCGCACGAGGCAGTCCAACTATCCGTAATGAGGAAGGTGGACTCTGCCATTGACAATAATGTAAAAACACAATAAACCCATGAAACAATTACGAACTGTGTATTTTAAAATTCGAATTTCAACTTTCAGAATTAGTCTCGCACTCCTTGCTGTGCTGGCCATTGCTGCCACCCCAAAGCAGGCAACGGCGGCTTTTCATTTTTCGGCTGCCGCCCCTACGGGACAGACGCTCTATTACAAGATTATCGCCGACAGCGTGCGTCAAGTGCGCCTTACCTATCCGCAGGTTAGCGACGACCATGAGAATTACTACTATGGCTATCCGAAGCCCACTGGTGTGCTGGTCGTTCCAGACTCGGTGGAGCATGAGGGCGTGTGGTATCGCGTCACTCAGATGAGTGGGCAGGTCTTCCTGGGTTGCGACTCTCTGACCGAAGTCACCCTGCCGCCCACAATCAGCGAAATCAGCATGAATGCCTTTCTTGGCTGCACAAGGTTGACAAAGGTGAACCTGCCGGGGAGCATCGAAGAAATCCAGAGTTTTGCTTTCCGGGAATGCTCATCGCTCGAAAGCGTCGACCTTCCCGAAGGGCTCAGGGTCATCTGGGGACAGGCTTTCTGCCTCTGCACCTCGTTGCGGAGCGTCCATCTGCCTTCCACTCTTGAGGAAATAAAGTCCTCCGCGTTCAGCAGCTGCGATGCCATCGACACCGTGTGGATCGCCGCCTCCATGCCGCCCATCTGTGGTGACAGCCAGTATCCCCAATTGCCAGCCTTCACCGCCACAGGCATCATTCTCGTTGTCCCCTGCGGCACCGAACAAGCCTACCGTGATGCCTACGGCTGGCAGGACTTTGCCGAGATAGTCGCCGACTGCAACGGCATCGAGGATGGTACGCAGGCGCCCCCGCCTGCGGTATATGTCAGCAACGGCTGCATCGTCGTCGAGGGCGCCAACGGCGAAACAGTAAGAGTGTTCGACATCATGGGCCGAGAACTCTTTAATTGTGAAATAAGAAATTCAAAATTCGCAATTCAAAATTCAAGATTCCACACCGGCATTTATCTCGTCCGCGTAGGCAACCACCCCGCCAGAAAAGTATCGGTGTTGCATATCCGATGAATAATCCAGAACATCCTTGCCGACATGCTTCTGAGGTGACACCTAAGATGTTTGTTGAGGCTTAGTATAAACAAGAGAAAGAGAAGGTTTGAAAAAAAAGTGTAATTTTGCATTTCGAAAAAATGCTTCTTGGCAGATTAAAATGTGACATCATGGACATTATACAGCGCAGGTATCCAATAGGAATACAGACATTTGAACGTATTATTGAGGAAAAACGTGTCTATGTGGACAAGACTGGTTTGGTATGGAAACTTGCCAATTCCAGTGCTTTTGTTTTCCTCAGCCGTCCCCGCAGGTTCGGCAAGTCGTTGCTGTCGACGACACTGAAATCGTATTTTGAGGGCAGGAGGGACTTGTTCGAGGGCTTGAAGATAATGGAGTACGAGAAGGAGTGGAAGGGATACCCTGTCATCCATCTTGACCTGAGCACGGCGAAAGACATGGGAAATGCGGCAAAGCTGAGGAACGGGTTGAAAGATGTTCTTGAGGATTATTGTGCTGAATACGAGGTGAACGCCAAGTCGCGTACGCCGGGGCAGTGCCTGAAAAGAATAATCTTGTCAGCATACAAGAAGCATGAGTCCAAAGTCGTTGTCCTGATAGATGAATATGACGCACCCTTGCTCGACGTGCTGCATGACAATGACAGGCTTGAGGACATGCGGTCGGTGATGCGTGAGTTTTTCCAGCCGCTGAAGGCATGTGAAGGGAACATACGGTTCTGCTTCCTGACTGGCATCACCAAGTTCAGCCAGCTGAGCATCTTCTCGACGCTCAACAACATATCGGACATGTCGATGCGTCCGGAATATGCCGCGATATGCGGAATCACAGAGCGCGAACTTACGACCGTATTGAGGGAGGATGTGGAAATGCTTGCCAAGAAATACGAATGCTCGTACGATGAGATGCACAGGCTTCTCAAGCAGCACTACGACGGCTACCATTTCACACGTGATTCGGAGGAATTGTACAACCCTTACAGTCTTTTCAACTGTTTTGACCAAAAGGAGATGGGCAGTTTTTGGTTCGAGAGTGCCACGCCGACGTTCCTTTTCCGCCAGATGCAGCGTTTC
>JAFSKP010000092.1 GCA_017448905.1 Bacteroidales bacterium
AACGCCCTCGGCGTGACCCAGTATGGCCAGATGACCGCCGGCAGCTATATGTATATTGGCCCGCAGGGTATCGTCCACGGCACCACGATTACGGTTTTGAACGCCGCCCGTAAGCTTGGTGGCGGCACCGCTGGCAAGCTCTTCATCACCGCCGGCCTCGGTGGCATGAGCGGTGCCCAGCCCAAGGCTGGCGACATCGCCGGCGTGGTCTCCATCACCGCCGAAATCAACCCTGCCGCAACGCAGAAGCGCTATACGCAGGGTTGGGTCGACGAAGTGCACGACAACCTCGACGAGCTCTTCGTGGCCGTCAATAAGTCCATCGCCGCCAAGGAGGCCAAGAGCTACGCCTACCAGGGCAACGTTGTCGACCTGTGGGAGTACTGTGCCGAGAAGAGCATCAAGGTGGACCTTGGCAGCGACCAGACCTCGCTGCATAACCCCTGGGCCGGTGGCTACTACCCCGTGGGGGTCAGCTTCGAGGAGGCCAAGGTTATGATGGCCGAGAAGCCTGAGCTGTTCAAGGAGAAAGTTCAGGAGTCGTTGCGCCGCCATGTGGCAGCCGTCAACAAGCTCACCGCCAAGGGCATGTACTTCTTCGACTACGGCAACGCCTTCTTGCTCGAAAGCAGCCGCGCCGGAGCCGACATCTGGAACGAGGACAAGACCGCCTTCCGCTATCCCTCCTACGTGCAGGACATCATGGGTCCCATGTGCTTTGACTATGGCTTCGGCCCCTTCCGCTGGGTATGCACCAGTGGCAAGCCCGAAGACCTTGACAAGAGTGACCATATCGCCATGGAGGTGCTGGGCGAGATTGCCGCCACGGCTCCTGCCGAGATACAGCAGCAGATGCACGACAACATACAGTGGATCAAGGGTGCCAAGGAGAACCACCTCGTTGTCGGTTCCCAGGCTCGTATCCTCTATGCCGACTGCGAGGGCCGCACCAAGATTGCCGCCCGCTTCAACGAGGCCATCAAGAAGGGCGAGATTTCTGCCCCCATCGTGCTCGGTCGCGACCACCACGACGTCAGCGGCACCGACAGTCCCTTCCGCGAGACTTCGAACATCTACGATGGCTCGAACCGCTGCGCCGACATGGCCGTGCAGAACGTTATCGGCGACAGCTTCCGCGGCGCCACGTGGGTTTCTATCCACAACGGCGGCGGCGTAGGCTGGGGCGAGGTGATGAACGGCGGCTTCGGCATGGTACTCGACGGCAGCGAGGCCTGCGACCGCCGTCTCCGCATGATGCTCCACTGGGATGTCAACAACGGCATCAGCCGCCGCAGCTGGGCCCGCAACAAGGGCGCCATGTTCGCCATACGGCGTGCCATGGACATCTGCCCCGAGCTGAAGGTTACCATGCCCAACCTCGTGGATGATGACGTGCTTGAAGGCCTGTTTTGAATGCTTGAATGCTCGAATGCTTGATTGTTTGAGTGGATAACGGTATTGTTCTATGACAACCATTCAAACAATCAAGCAATTATTAAAAACCAGTGAATTACTATGGACCAGATAACTTTTACACTAGATTCGCAAAAGCAGCAACAGATGGAACGCTACTGTGCATTGTCGGGTGTCAGCCAAAGAAAAGCTTTGGATGAGATGTGGGATATATGGGTAAAGCTAGTATATATCCCATGGTCGCAGAATCCTGACAAGAACAAACGTTATCATGACTCTTCTGATATGGAATGGTTTGACAAAATGAGAGCCAAAGCCGAAAGAGGGGAAACTCCAGACCTTTCGATGGAAGAGATAATTGATGAAATAAAAAGGATCAGAGCTGAGCGTCGTTCCACTTTCCGGCAACACCCATTGTTGTGACACCTGCGGAGATGGTAAAGATACTCGAAGACGCAGGGCTGATAGAAAAAATGTAGTGAGAAAAAACAAAAATTGGTACTGTTTTTTGGACGAGAAACAGCACCAATTACTATTTACAGCGATGTGACGACAATGCCCGGGGTTCATACCCAAGAGAGCTACCGTATCTTCTTGTGGTCGAACATTACCGATGCTTTAAGGCTGAACATCAAGTTTTCATCTTCAAAGGACTTGTTGTAACCATATAGATTTTCTTTTCCTGTCGGGAGATTACGGTATCTCGTGACTTCTGTACCGTCCACATTCGCGTGTTTTCCCTTGAATGATGCCAATGCGAAGATTTTGACATGATTCTTGATTTTCACTCCGAGACCGAAGCTCCACACGAAGCCTTGTATATAAAAGTCAGTGCTTTTTGTAGTCCATACTTCCATCACATCATTATCTTGTGGATCGTAAGTCGTTCCCTTTCTAACCGAATGATAACTGTATACTGTTTTTGCTGGCAAAAGTCCCATCTGATATCCAAACTGGGCAAGCAGAAAAGGCTTGACACTCTTGCGAGAAAGGTACCAGGCAATATCAAGCGTCAAAGGCATGCCTACCGTATAGTCCCGAAGAACGTCTGTTTCGCTTTCTCTTTCATAAGAATCGAAACTCTCTCGATAACTATGAGGGAGTCTCACACTCTTCAAGTTGATGAATCCTGCGGAGAGCCTGATATCCCATCTGTCGTTAAAAACAATACCATAGTCGAAAGTGTTTTCAATTGAGTATGGCAGTCGTATTGAATAGCTGTTGTCCAAGTTGTAGAAATAGCCTCCGAACGTTCCTCCCATATAGGTTGTGATTGTTGAATGATGTGGCTCGGCATTTTGGGAGAGTGCCGGCACGAAACTGGCAGACAGAGCCATCGCCACAACAAAGGAAATAGTTTTTTTCATTTTGTTTTGTTTTTATTGTTGACACATGGCTCTGTGTGCCGAGAAAAAACAAGAAAGTGGAGCCGTTCATCCTGCATCTTATCCTAAACGTTGGGCTTGGACTCCCATAATAGCGAATAAGAGTGGCAACTACCCCACTTGTATATCGCGTTGAACGATATAACAAAGCGAGCGTCCATCTCGTAATTCCAGCTATTATTAAAGTGAAGTGTCCAAGTTCACGTTTACGGAATTAGTAGCGAAATGCGCTTTCTTCCCTTACCATCTCCTCTCGGTAAGAGGTTGCAAAGATACACAGATATTCAAAAATAACGGAGAAAAAAAATGTTTTTCTCCGTTTAGTACTGCGTATCAGTTTGCTACAGATTGCATTTTCCCCAATGACGAAGCGGTTGGAGTCGTATTTGAATATGCGTTGGCAGTTTTTCTAATAATCTGAGTGAGTCGGTTTACAGGTTTTCTACCATTTCGACGGAAAGGCCTGTGTATTTGGCAATTGTTTCGGTTGGAATGCCGTCAGCTTTCATTTTGCGGGCGGTGTCTAAGGCCATGACTTTTGCTCCCTCTTCGCGGCCTTTCTCCATGCCTTCCGCACGGCCTTCTTCGCGACCCTCTTCACGACCCTCTTCGCGACCTTTTAAATACCCACCTTCAATAAATGCCTGTTCATCGATGACGGCGCGCCAGAACCGTTCGTAGGCATATAGTTGACCCTCGCTCATGGCTGACTTCTCGACAATGCCGAGTGCCTTGTTTGTCAGCTTGTTTTCAAGCAGTTCGGCTGGTGCTTCTT
>JAFSKP010000093.1 GCA_017448905.1 Bacteroidales bacterium
ACCTTAAACCTTAAACCTTAAACCTTAACGGTATTCCTCTGTTTTTATTGTGTCATTCGACGATAATCATGCGATCCTTGCCTCTGAAATCTTTTTCTATCCTTCCCTTTCCACCCTCTCTTTCGAAGACTTTTAGTGTCTCTGCTCCCCATCTCTCGTTGATTTCTGCTATCGCTATACCCTCCTTGCTCCTCATCGTGCGCCACAGTTCAGCTATCTTCTTGTAGAATACCAATGGGTCGCTGTCCTCTACAAACAGCGCTTGCCATGGCTCGTAGTCCAGCACGTTGCGATGCATCTGGCTGCGTTCGCTGTCCATTACGTATGGTGGGTTGCTTATCATAAGGTCGACAGGGTGGGGGAGGGCTATCTTCTCTTTCAGTATGTCGGTCTCTATGAATTCCACCCTTACTCCGTTGGTTTCTGCATTCTGCCTTGCCTTCATCAAGGCTTCTGGCGAGATGTCTGCTGCCATGACCTCTGCATCTGGCCAGGCTTTGGCAAGTGCTATGGCTATACATCCGCTCCCTGTGCAGAGATCCAGGACTCTGCAAGGGTGCCTCTCGCCATAATAAGCTATCGTCTTTTGCACTATCTCCTCTGTCTCGGGACGTGGTATCAGTGTGCTTTCGTCGACATGGATGCGGCATCCGCAGAAGTCGGTCCATCCTATGATGTGTTGTATGGGTCGCTGACGGAGCAGGTCCTCCAAAGCCCAGTGGAACCTCAACAGGTCGCTCTGGTTGACAGTTCCGTCCCCATTCAGCAGCATCCTCACCTTGTCCCATCCTACAAAATCCTCGAAGAGCATGTCGATGAACACGCTCACCTCGCTGCTCCCATATATTGTGTCCAATTCTTTGTGGAACAGAGCGCTGACATCTCTCGCCTTGTTGCTGCTGAATCGTATGTTCCCTGTGTTCATTTTCTCCCGAAGTCGGCGGGTATCTCGCCCCAGTTGTCGGTGTCCCACTTCCTGATTTCCGTGCTGTACCTGTTGTTGTGAAGCCATGCCTCTGCGCGATGGATTATTTCGTACAGCTTTTCTGTTTCAGGTGTCAGGGGTAGCTTGGTGCGGCACTGCTTGGCCCGTACCCAGTTGATGGCGTTCACCGAGTCGGAATAGAGTACCTCTGTCATGTTGTTCTTCTTCAGGAACGCCAGCCCATGCACTATGGCCAGGAATTCCCCTATGTTGTTGGTCCCCTTTGGTGCCTTGAAGTGGAACAGCTGTGTCCGGCTGGCCACGTAGACCCCCTGGTATTCCATCACCCCGGGGTTTCCGCTGCAGGCAGCGTCGACAGCTATTGCCTTCAGCTCTGGCTTGGACCCTGCAACCCCCTCGCGGATTACCGTCATGCCGTTTTCGTCGATGCCGACGATCGGCTCCCCTTTCGTCTGTCGCTCCACGACCGATGCCGCCAGTTCAGGCCCGATGCGGAATGCCTGCTCTGCCAGTGTGCGGCTCTCGTATGACTTGTACCTGGCTCCGGCAACACCCTTTATCTGTTTCTCGCAATCGCCCCAGTTGTCATAGACCCCAGGCCTGTTGCCCTGCCACACAACATAGTATTTCTGTTTCTTTGCCATTGTATAATATGCCTAATATGCCTATATTGCCTACTATGCCTACATCGCCTACTTAGCCTCGCCCCAAAAAAACAAAAGCGGCTCCGCGATTTCTCGCGCAACCGCTTTCTCTATCTGAAAAAAGTTTGCTTATGCTCCAAGTTCAAGGCGCTTGAAGCCAGTACACTTCAGCTCTTTGTCGGTCTTGGCGATGAAGTCCTTCACGCTGACCTTGCCTTCCATGATGTACTCCTGGTTCATCAGGGTGCTTTCCTGGAAGAACTTGTTCAGACGACCCTTGGCAATGCCTTCAATCTTGGCTTCGGGAAGCGAAGCGGCTGTCTCGGCACCGACCTTCTCCTTGATTTCGCGAGCCATCTTGCCCTGCTCTTCGGTAATCCAGCCCTTGGCCATATTCGAGTTGATATGGTCCTCGCTGTCGACGTGGGCGGGGTTGATGCCGGCTTTCTTCAGGGCGGCGTCGATAGCCTTCTGGGTGAGCTCCTCTTTGGTCTTCTCGCGATAGACGTTCAGCTCGCTGTCGATGACGTTCTGTGGGACGCTCTGCTCGTCGAGGGCCACGGGACGCATGGCTACGACCTGCATGGCCATGTTGTGTCCTACCTCGTCGTAACCGGCCTTGTTCATGCCGACGATGGCTGCCATGCGGTTGCCCGGGTGGATGTAGGCGTATACAGCCTCGGCCTCGATAGCCTCAAAGTGGGCAAGTTCGATTTTCTCGCCGATCTTGGCAATCTGGTCGGTGATGCAGTCGCTCACCTTGCTGCCGCCAAGGTCCATCTCCATCACCTGCTCCTTGCTGGTGAGGTGCTTGCTCATGGCGGTGTCGATGATTGAGTTGGTGAATGCTACGAAGTCGGCATTGGTGGCCACGAAGTCGGTCTCGCAGCTCAGCATGACGATGGCACCGTAGTTGCCGGCACTCTTGGCCAGGACGCAACCCTCGTTGGCGTCGCGGTCAGCACGTTTGGCGGCCATCTTCTGGCCTTTCTGGCGAAGCAGTTCGATGGCTTTCTGCACGTCGCCGTCGCACTCTACGAGGGCCTTCTTGCAGTCCATCATTCCTACGCCAGTCAGCTGACGCAGCTCGTTAACCTGTTTTGCAGTGATATTTGCCATTTTTCAGTTTCTCCTTACTGGTTATTGTTGCTTTTTCTTCTGGGACGACGCTGACGGCCTTCCTCTCGCTCGTTTTTGACCTCCTCTTCGGTGGTCTCGACCTCTTCCTCGCTCTCGTCCTCGATGGCGACATTGTTCTCTTTGTCGAGCATACGCTCGTTGAGACCTTCCTGGATGGCCTCCACCATGTATTTGAGGATGGCGGCAATCGACTTCGACGCATCATCGTTGGCAGGAATCGGGAAGTCGATCAGGTCGGGGTTGGTGTTGGTGTCGACAAGTGCGAAGGTGGGGATGTTCAGGCGACGGGCCTCGGCGACGGCAATGTGCTCCTTGTTGATGTCTATCACAAACAGGGCACTGGGCAGACGGGTCAGGTCGGCGATGCTGCCGAGGTTCTTGTCCAGCTTGGCACGCTCGCGCTGCACCTGCAGACGCTCGCGCTTGCTGATGTTGTTGAAGTCCTTGTCGTGCATCATCTGGTCGAGGGCGTTCATCTTCTTCACAGCCTTGCGGATGGTCTGGAAGTTGGTGAGCATACCGCCGGGCCAGCGCTCGGTGACGAAGGGCATGTCGACGGTCTTCACCATCTCGGCGACGACGTCTTTGGCCTGTTTCTTGGTGGCGACGAAGAGAACCTTCTTGCCGGAACGGGCTATCTGCTTCAGTGCGGCAGCGGCCTCGTCGGCTTTGGCGATGGTCTTCTGAAGGTCGATGACATGGATGCCGTTGTGCTCCTTGAAGATGTAGGGAGCCATCTTGGGATTCCATTTTCTTTTGAGGTGGCCGAAGTGGCAACCAGCCTCGAGGAGTTCTTCGAATTTTAACTCTGTCATTGTTGTTTACTTTCCTTTTTTGTCGGAAGGCTTGTTTCCTGTTTTCCCCTTCCGACGGGTTGATTTTGCCAACTGTCCGTTAGTCCTTCAGGCTGCATTTAGTGGCCTTGTCATGCGGCTCGCTGTGTCAATGCGGCGGAGCATTCGGGCAGTTTGGATACTAAACTTGATTCTGTTTTTTCTAGACTGTCTAGACTGTCTAGAGCTTCTAGTTTCTCTTGACTAACGTTTGCTGAACTGGAAGCGTTTGCGGGCCTTGGGCTGACCGGGTTTCTTACGCTCCACCATACGGGGGTCGCGCATCAGCAGACTCTTGGCTTTCAGTGCGGGACGGTCCTCGGCGTTGTTCTCGCAGAGGGCGCGGGCAATGGCCATACGGAGTGCCTCGGCCTGGCCGGTGATTCCGCCACCGTCGAGGTTGGCTTTCACGTCCCATTTGCCTTCGGCGTCCACGATCTGGAATGCCTGGTTCACGATGAACTGCAGCGGACCTGTCGGGAAATACTCTTTGTAATCTCTGTTGTTGACGGTGATTTTACCGCTGCCGGGCTTCATATAGATGCGGGCGACGGCGGTCTTTCTTCTACCTATGGTGTTGATTACTTGCTCCATTGTTATTATCTTATATCGTTAATGTTGATGACTTTGGGGTTCTGACCCTGATGCGGGTGCTCGCTGCCGACATAGATGTGAAGGTTGCGGTACAGCTGGTCGCCGAGTCTGTTCTTCGGAAGCATGCCACGGATGGCGTGCTCGAGGATGCGCTCGGGATGGCTCTGCAACAGCTTGACAGGCGTTGTCTCACGCTGGCCGCCGGGATAGCCTGTGTAGTGCTGATAAATCTTGTCGGTCATCTTCTTGCCGCTGAAAACAACTTTCTCGGCATTGATGATAATAACATTGTCGCCGCAGTCAACGTGCGGGGTGTAGCAAGGTTTTGTCTTGCCTCTCAGGATGTTGGCCACTCGTGTTGCCAAGCGTCCTACCGTCTGGTTCTCGGCGTCTACCAGTACCCATTCTTTGGTCACGGTGTTCTTGTTGGCCGAAATTGTCTTGTAACTTAATGTACTCATTTTTTTTAACGATGATGTTCTGTTTTTGGCATCTTTTCCGATGCCCGATTCCTTTTTCTCTTGATTTCAAGGCTTCCGATTGGGCTGACGGATAACCCAAGCATAATCCTATCCCTCTGGTGCAGAAGTGTTTGAACGGGTAATCATCATTTCCGACACCATTTTAAGAGTTTGCAAAATTACACACTTTTCCGATACCCACCAAATTTATTTGTTCATTTCTTTTCTAAAATGTTCATAATTTTTTCCCACTGTCCTGCCATGAGGCTGCCATTATGGTACGCGGGAGTCCTAGCCTGCGGGTTCCCTCCTCCCTTTACACTACGCTTCTGCAGACGATTCCCTTTCTTTCGCCCCTCACCGTCGTCGCGACGACAAAAACTTCGCCACCCTCTTTCAGTCCCAGTCGCTTCTGCAGCTCGCTGGCCTCGGCAGGATAGTTTCTCACCACCACATGGGCTCGTCCGCCAGGAATCAGGTCTGCGATGGCTTTCCTGCTCAGTGCCACCTCGCTGATGACATGGAACACACGCCCGCTCCATTCCATCAGCTCGTCGCTGGTGTAGAGATGACTGTTGCGGTCCAGTTTCTCGAGCCGTCCGCCTTGGCAGAGCAGCTTGTAGGGCCCGCTCTTCATCAGGGCAGCATCCGGCTCATAGATGTACTGCTGCAACTCTTCGCAGAGGGAAACCTTTGCTGCTGCCTCCTCGCTGCGTCTGAATCCGGGGTGATGCCAGTCTCCAGATGTTGTGCCTATATTGTGGGCATAGATGACGGCTTCGCCTTTTTCCCAGGTTGTGTTTGGACGGCATACAAAAACCACCTCTTTGCACTCACCCTTCACAGCCACCACATGCACCGCGCTGACGTTTCCCATCTGACTCATTCCCATATCGATGTCAATCATTGGCGACGCTTTGACCACGAGCCACTTGCATCGGTTGGCTATCAGTTCCCGATGCTCGATGATGTTGGGCGTGCAGTCTTCGAATGCCGCCACCTTCCTTCCATGGCTGTCTCTCCGCGCCGGGTCGGCGAAGATGATGTCGTACTGCTGCCCGCACCTGTCAAGCCATTCGATGCTGTCGCCGCAGTGGATGCTTATGTTGCCGATTCCCAGTGCCATGCAGTTGTGTTCCATCAATCTGCACAGTTCCTCGTCGTGTTCCACGTAGTCGACGTGTGTGGCCAAGCTTGCCAGCGCCATGCTGTCGATGCCCATGCCGCCGGTGAGGTCAGCCGCTGTAACCCTCTCCGTCCCGGAGATGGCCTCCCTCAAAAACTCCACCTTCATTCTCGCTGTCGCCTCCGACGAGCTCTGTTCCCTGTTCAGCTTTGGAGGATAGAGCACATGTCCGCAACCGGCAAGCGTCGGCCATTTGGTCGACGCCTGCCGGTGTCCTTCAATCTGCTGTGCCACCCGTCGCATGTCCACTCCCGGATACCGTTCCTGTTGCAGCAGCAGCCTGATGGGGTCATCGTCCAGGTGATCCTGGACAAATGCTATAAACTCTTCTTCTCTCACTAACGCATCCAAGCACTCAAGCATTCGAGCATTAGTACACTCCTTTCTAGTGCAGCCTCTTAAGCCTTTCTACGACCATGGGGCGGTCTTCCTTGTAGGTCACGCCGAACCACTGTGCCGTGGTCTTCAGCACGCGCATTGTGGCATAGCCGCTGGCAAGGAAGGTGTTGACGGCAAAGGGGATGTAGTATTCAGACTTCATCTCTGTGCCGCGTTCTTTGAGGAAGTCGACGAAGAGTTTCTCGCTTTCGACGAAGTAGTCGGGAGTGAAGCCGAAGAGGTTCATCGACACTGTGGCGTCGGCGGGCAGCGGATGCATCGTGCCGTCGTCGTCCTTGTATTCTATGCCGTTCCCGGAGCGACCTATGCTGGTGCGTTCGGTCATGCCCACCAGGTAGCCTTTCTCGTCGACGTTGCAGACGCCGCGGCTGACGGTGCCGTTCTCCGACAGGGTGTTCTCCAGGCGGTAGCCCACCATACAGTAGTCGCCCTTCTTGCCTTCGAGGCCATGCAGGTAGTCGCCCATCACCTTGAAGGCGTCGCTGCCGTAGAAGTCGTCGGCGTTGATGACTGCGAATGGCTCATGGATGGCCTCCTTGGCCATGAGGATGGCATGGTTGGTGCCCCAGGGTTTCTCGCGTCCTTCGGGGACGGTGAACCCTTCGGGCAGCATGTCGAGCTCCTGGAACACATACTCCACCTCGATGCGGTTTCCGAAATGCTCTGCGTTGATTTTAGCCTTGAATTCCTGTTCGAAGCTGTGGCGTATTACGAAGACCACTTTGCCGAATCCGGCGCGGATGGCGTCGGCTATCGAGTAGTCCATGATTATCTCGCCGTTGGGACCTACGCCGTCCATCTGTTTCAGTCCGCCGTAGCGGCTGCCCATCCCGGCAGCAAGTACTAATAATGTTGGTTTCATTGGTGTGATGTATATGTTAATTTGTTAATTTGTTAATTCGTTAATCTTTACTCTGCCTACTTCGCCTACTTCGCCCACTCTGCCTACCCTGCCTACTTCGCCTACTCTGCCTACCCCGCCTACTTCGCCTACCCTGCCTACCCCGCCTACTCTGCCTACCCCACCTACCTCGCCTACCCCGCCTACCCTCTTCTCTTCTTGAAGAACTCTTTCATCAGCTCTGCGCATTCCTCCTCCAGCACGCCGCCGACCACTTCTGTCTTCGGATGCAGCATTCCGCTTCCAATCTTTCCGTATCCGCGTTTCTCGTCGATGGCGCCGTACACGACCTTCCCTATCTGTGTCCATCCCGCAGCGCCGGCACACATCGGGCATGGCTCCACGGTGACATACAGCGTGCATTCACGCAGGTATTTGCTGCCAAGAGTGTTGGATGCTGCTGTGAATGCCACCATCTCGGCATGGGCTGTCACGTCGTGCAGCCGCTCTGTGTTGTTGTGTGCCCTGGCCACGATTTCGCCGTTGCATACTATCACTGCCCCGATGGGGATTTCCCCCTCTTCCGTGGCGGCGCGGGCTTCGCGCAGGGCTTCGCGCATGTAATACTCGTCATCGTTGTCGAAAATGCTCATGGCTCGTTTTTGCTGAAAATGTCGGGGTTGGCCGGCAGGTTCTTGAAATGGGTGTAATAATAGACGATGTCGTTGCCCACTTGGTAGCTCTCCACGCTCGGCAGCAGCACTGCACCCCAGGGCATGTACTCGTGGTATGCGTGCCAGTCGGGGTGGCTGTATGTTATGTGGTTATTGTACTCCGACTTCTCGTCGGTCTCCTGTATCAGGAATAGCATACCGCTCTCTTTCTCGAAGAGGTAGTATTTGTTGTATTCGTTTGGTGTCTCCATCAGGATGCGGTACACTTTGTGGCCGTTGAAGTTCCAAACTCCCTGGTATTTCAGCTCGGCGGCATCGTCCTTCCAGTGGTGCAGTACCCCGCGGATGTCGTATTGCCGCTCGTTCTCATAGTACAGTTCCGGTGTGACGTCCACCCATCCCATCTTCATCGACGGTGTGAGCTGCCGGTGGATCCTCCTCCCGTCGCTGTAGTTGCCTTCCACCACGGTGTCGTTGTGCCACAGCTCGGCACGGAAACGGTTGGGAGGCTGGAACCATCGTTTCAGTATTGCTGTATCTGTCGGCCTTGACTTGTAGTATATATATGTTTCCATATATAATATACTGTCTCTCGTCAGCTTGTTGAAGTCCTGCATCTTCAGAAACCGCGAAACCACTATCTCGGCGCTGTCGGCCTTGTTGTCATGCTTTTGCGCCGTCGCTGCCGTGAGGCATAGCAGTGCTGCCACTGTGGCAAGTGCTTTTCTCATAGTCTGTCGAGTTTTTGGGGTATAGAGAATGGGGTGTTCTGCTTCTGGTTGAGGCTTATTCGGCTCAACGACAGACGCGTCTGTCGGGTGCTGCCCCTCAAGGTGATGCCGGCGTCGATGGTGGTGGGCAGCAGCTGTCCTTCCACTGTTGTGCGGTCGCTATAGGCGCAGCGTACCTGTGCCTGTGGGGTGTCCTGGGCTATCAGTGTGGAGGTCAGCAGCATCGTGGCATACTCCTTCTGTAGCGTCACCTTGCGCTGCACTACGCCTTTCTGGTTGTACCATAGTGTCACCCCGTCGCCGTGGCGTTCCGGCTCTTTGCTGCGGGTGCAGGCTGGCGGACAGTTGCCGACGAGCAAAGCCTCGACCGTGCCGTAGTCGATGTCGACTCCCCACCGCTGCCGCACCTCTGAATACGTCCCGTCAAAGTATTTGCCCATGATACGGGAGTAACCGCTCACCCTTGTGGGGGTCAGCATGATGCGCCCCACCTCTATTATCTTGTTGACGCTTATCCAGATGCAGCTGTCGTGCACTATCCTTATCTGTCCGTTGATGGCAATGCCCTCCACCGTGCAGCTGAAGTTGGCACAGTAACGGACGTAGGTGGCATTGCGTATGGTGTCCAGCTGCGGCTTTGCCGTCTCGCCGGGAGTCGGCCTGTTGTCCGGTTGACGGTTGTCGTTGTTGGCTATATGCCTGTGCGAACGGCATCCGGTCGTGAGGGCCAGCAGCAACGTCATGTATATGATGATTCTCTCTTTTCTCATAGTCCGAGGGCTTTCTTGATTTCTTCCAGATGCTCTTTGACTTCTTCCGACTCCTCACCGCGTTGCATTGCCTTTTCGATGTATTTCAGAGCCTCCTCGTCACGCCCGAGACGGTGCAGTATCCAGCCGTAAGTGTCGAGGTAGTAGTGGTTGTCTGGCTCCGCGTCGAGCGTGCGCCGCGACATCTCCTCGGCCTTTGGCAGCTCTTCTC
>JAFSKP010000094.1 GCA_017448905.1 Bacteroidales bacterium
TGGCTCATGAGCCTACCGAAAAGGAACTGCGTTTGCGGGAGCTGATGGGCAAAATAGGTTTCACGCCCGTCTCTGTCGACAAGCCCCCCACGCTTCAGGCTGCCTCGAAAGAGCCGTCTCGCAGTCGTGAGGCTCTGAAGACCGAATACCAGCGCATGGTAGAGGAGGCCAACAGGGTGCTGGAACAGATGGTTCCACCTGCGGGAAGCACGCCGCAGGAGCAACGTAACTATTCCACAGCCCGCAAGGTGGCCGTCATGGAAATATACAAAGAGTCGGTCAACGTCGACTATGTTGTCAAGGTAGAGAGGATGGGATGGATATGCAACAGGTGCCAGGTGTTCCACAGCTGCCCCGAGGAGTGTGCCGTGAAGGAGTATGGCGGCCATTGGGTGACGAAGACTATTGATGTCTGGAAGACCAAGACTGAAGAAATAGAAAAACAGAAAAAGGTATATAAAAAAATAGATGAATGAGATGGAACCCGAGAAGACGGCGGTGAAGCCCGAGAAGACGGCAGTGAAGCCCGAGAAGACGGCGGTGAAGCCCGAGAAGACGGCAGTGAAGCCCGAGAAGACGGCGGTGAAGCCCGAGAAGACGGCTGTAAAACCAGGGAAGACGGCTGTAAAACCAGGGAAGACGGCTGCAAAGTCCGAGAAGTCCGGAAAAAACAGCAAGAATCCTGCGTCAACGTCAGTGTACAAAAACGGCGACAGTGTCGCCATGGGCGGACACAGCCTAACCGTTGTCCGACCGCTCGGCAGCGGATCGGAGGGCGATATATATGTGGTCAAGGAGGGCAAGAAAACCTATGCCCTTAAACTGAGCCGTCCGGAATTCGGGACCAACACCAGGGTGCTTTCAGCACTGCAACAACTGAAGGGGAAGGGCTATATCGTCGACATCGAGGACTACGGTGATGGCTATGAGTTGATGGAATATGTCCGTGGTGACAGTGCAGCATACGCCAAGCTGAAAGGCAACGCGCAGGCGATCCTTGCCATAGCCGTCAATACCGCCATGGACCTCGACAAGATGCATGAGTGCAATGTGCTGCACAAAGATGTCAAGCCGGCCAATATCCTCATCAGGAACAGCGAGACATGGGAGTGTGTGCTGTGCGATTTCGGCATCGCCGACATCCTGAAGACGGAGAACAGCGATGGCGTCGTGCGCAAGTATTGCGTCACACGCAGAAACCGCACCCCAATCTATGCGGCCCCCGAGATCTACAAGGAGGACAATGCCACTGTGAACGACGACGGAAGCATCTCGAGCGAGATGACCCCCAAATCGGATTTCTATTCGCTCGGCATGACCATCCTCTCATTGTGGATGGGCGAGGATGCCATCAGCCGCATCGAGGATGAGAACTCGCTGAGAAAGATAAGAGGCCATATACCGGTACCCGACGACATGCCCGACCCCCTGAACCACATCACACGTGGACTCCTCATCAGCGATCCCTCGAAACGTTGGGATTTCAAGTCTATAAGCGATTTCCTGAACGGGAACGACATGCCTGTGGAGGAGGATGAGACTGTGGCTGACCTCAATATCGTCTACAATGCTACGAAACACCAGACGGCACATAGCCTCAAGGACTTGGCGCGGTTTATGGAAGAGGACTTCGAACTGGCGGAAGGCTATCTCTACAGGGGACGGTTAAGCAAGTGGCTGTCAGCCTATCCCGAGTTGCAGAACCGTCTGGACAACATCACGGAAAACCGTTTCCGCAAAGACCACGAGGGTGGTGTCATTGCAGCCATCTATGCCCTCTGCCCGGATATGCCCTTCAAACTCTCAGGCGTTGACAGGAAGTCGGGAGAAGAAGTCGAGACCGAGGCTGATACGCTCAAGGATGTGTCTGACTTCTGCAGCAGGGCAGTCCCGTTCTACGACGAACTCAT
The DNA here is from genome assembly GCA_017448905.1 of Bacteroidales bacterium. Lineage (GTDB taxonomy): Bacteria > Bacteroidota > Bacteroidia > Bacteroidales > P3 > Colimorpha. The sequence goes on from JAFSKP010000094.1 coordinate 1,911, forward strand.
AGGCAACAAGTTTGTCGAGTGGGTCAGGATTCGCGCGGGCGACTTGGCCGATGCGTTGCCCACCACAGACATCGACACTATGACATATATGCTGCGTGTCCAGACTATCGACCCGTTGTCGGACATCAACCTTTGCAACGACCCTTCAAACCCTAATTATGCGATGTCGCAGGAGGGTATTGCCCGTACCCTCAACGAGGCTTACAATATCTTTTGGAACCGGTATGGTGGCGACTTCGACACCCTGCTGGGTGCTGTCCAGGATGAATACAGTGAGTACAAATACAGGGAGTTGACTATTGAGAACGTTGCCAACATCTCGGCCAGCATCTGCGACCCACAGCATGGCCCCAATTATCTCAACGAGTTCATGAAAACAAAGGGAGCCAGGTTCAACAAGCAAATCAGTTGGGTCGACTATTGTCTGGACTATGACAGTAAAGACAACAAGAAGAAAGCCGGCCCCAAGGATGACGGCTATGTCACACAGGCAGCCTGGATGAGGATTATCAAAGGGTTTGGCATCAATCCGGTATATCATCTTGTCGACGAGGATGCCGACGTCACCACGGTGAGCGAACTGATGCGTTTCCCCAAAAAAGTCCTCAAGAAAGAGTATGAAGAACGGGGCTTGAGGGGGTGGCTGGCCGTACAGCACCATGAGGACCCCTATGCCGACCTCGGCAAGCAATACTCATACGAGAAGCTCTTGGCTGCCTATGTTGACGATGTGAGGCGTATTGACGCTGACGACCGTGTCGTAAAGCGATTCGACGAGGCTTCCGACAAAGCCAGAAGCATCCTCGGCGAGGGAAAGTCGAAGATTCACCGGTTGAACATCCGAACGCTCTCCCAATATGCAGCCTCCATCCTCTTCGGAGTGGTGCCATGTATTGTTCTGACCGTACTTATTATTTCTAGCATTATCGCACATCCTACGCTCGATATGTCGGGATTCGAGATTCAGCGTTTCATCTGGCCTGTCGGGTTGGTTGTCGGAGTCATACTCTATTTTGTTATTGACTCGGACGGATGCCTCGTCCCAATCATATTAGGTATGCTGGGAGCGGCTTTGCTGTTCGTTGTCACCAAGTTCCTTGCGTCGTTGCTACTGTATTTTTTTCTGCTGGCTGTATTGGCCACGTTGGTCTTTTTTGTCATCAAGACCCTCTTTTTCAGAAGTGATTTTGCCAAGCAGGTGAGACATTTCACAAAGCCTGGCTTTGAGGAATATGTGCTGGAACCCCTATACTATGCCTTCAGCAATGAGACGGTGTTCGACTCGTCTCTCAATGGCATGATAGATGACAGGAGCATCGACTCGTGGAAGAACGACTTGAAGAAACGACGCAATAATATGTTGATTTTTATAGGTATCACCTTGATTTTTTGTGCACTTGGTCTTCTGTTGCCCAGAAACGGGGCACTATCAGACAATCCGTATGTGCAGAAAGTGGAGCAGCTCTTTGTCCGGACTAAACCACATCAAAAAGTGACTCCTAAGGAGGAGAAGATAGAGATGCCTGTTATCAGCAAGAGCTTGCGACCAGGAGATAGGGGCGATGCCGTGACGGCAATGCAGAAACGTTTGGCGCAGCTGGGCTATTACAGGGCCACTGCTACGGGCACGTTCGACAATACGACCAGGGCGGCAGTGGTATCGTTTCAGAGAGCCAACGGTCTGACTTCCGATGGCATCGCAGGCAAGAAAACCATACAGAAGTTGTTCTCGTCGTCGGCAAAAAGAAAACAGTAATGACATAATGTAGCCATCTGCGTCTAGCAGATGAAAAAAGACAACAATGAATACATGCAAGAAATGTGGCAAGCCCAACCGCGGTGAGGCCAAGTTCTGCCGCTTCTGCGGCGAGAAGCTCGTCAACGCCTCTGTGCAAAACTCCCTTATCGGGAAGACAAGTGTCATGCCCCAGCTAAAAGAGCTGGACCGCAAGCTGCAGGTGGCGAAAGCCTTCGCACAGAGCGGCACCAAGATAGGTCTCGACTGCCTCATCCTTGGCGACTCGGGCACGGGCAAGCGTTTCATGGCTCATGAGATTGCCGACAAGATGCTTGCCGCCGGCGTGGCAAAAAAGCCTGCCAGGGAGGTCGATGCCGCCGACTGGGGCGACTTCTTCAATGACTTCGACAAGAATATTGCCGCTCTCAACGATGGCATCCTTCTCATCACCAATGCGCAAAAGCTCCTGCCCACGTCGAAGTCGAGCGAGGTGAACCAGCTTGACAAGCTCTTCACCCGCATGCGTATCACTGAGGGAACGCCGATAGTGATTCTTTGCGGCACCCTCAACGACATGACTGTCTTCCTTGAGAACAACAAGGATGTCCGTCGTCTCTTCGAGTTCGAGTTCAGGCTCGAGGCTTTCAAGACCGCCGACCTGTCTGCACTGACCAAGCTGCTGCTGAAAGAGAAATACCGTGTGGACTTTGCAGAGGGTGTCGACACCGCGCTGGAAGCCCACTTCGGATGGTGCATGCGTCAGAAAGAAGTGGGCTACACCAATGGACATCTGGCCGAGAAGACTGCCGAGGACCTCTCGGTGAGGGCGGCATTCCGCGGCAGCAAAAGGGTGGAGGAGAACGATATCGATATGTCGGAGTGCTTCTTCCCGAAGAGCGAAGAGCAGATAATGTCCGACCTCGCGGGCTATGTGGGGCTGCAAAGCGTGAAAGAGGAAATCCGCGCTATCGTCAACAACGTGAAGATGCGTAAGGAGAAAGGAGTGGAAGATAAACTCCTCAAAGACCATTATATCTTCACCGGCAACCCAGGCACGGGCAAGACCACCTTTGCACGCAAGTTCGGCGAGGTGCTCAACGCGATAGGGGCCTTGCCGACAGGACAGTTCGTCGAGATTTCGGGCAAGGACTTCATCGGACAATATATAGGCGATACCGAAGCCAATGTGAAGAACTATGTGGGCAAAGCTATGGGTGGTGTCCTTTTCATCGACGAAGCCTACGCCCTCGCCGGCAACGGCTCGACGGGCGGTTTCGGCCTTGACGCTGTCAACACGCTTCTGAACCTGCTGGAGAACCGCAAGGGCGAGTTTGTCTGCATCATGGCGGGATACACCAAGGAGATGGGAGAGTTCGTGAGGATGAACCCCGGCATCCCCTCGCGCTGCAACGTGACTATCGAGTTCCCCGACTACTCGCCTCGCGAGCTTGAGCAGCTCTTCCGCATGCAGTTGACGCGCAACGATGAGCAGACACGTTTCACGCTCGACGACCGCGCCGAGGAGATGCTCCCTAAGGTCTTCGACAAGATGTACCTGAAACGCGGCGACACTTTCGGCAACGCGCGCGAGGTCCGTAACCTCTTCGACCTCGCCGTCAAACGTCACCGTCTGCGTAAAGCTACGGACGATGTGCTGACCTACGCCGACATTGTCGGCGAGGAGAACACCAAGGAGATTTCAGTAGACGATGTGATGAAGGAGCTGGACGGCTTCGTCGGGATGAAGAGTGTCAAGGAGATGGTACGCCGCATAGCACAGGAGATAGCAGTGCAGAAACAGCTTGTCGAGATGGGCGAGGCATCAGAGGGACTCACAAAGTACAACATCATCATCACAGGCAATCCCGGAACCGGCAAGAGCACCGTTGCACGCTCCTTCGGCAAAATCTTCAATGCACTGGGCGTCACCGCCACCGACCGTGTGACGGAGAAAAAACCCGAGAACATCATCTCCAAGTATGTCAACGAGAGCTCGCAGAACATGAACGCCGCCATCAACGAGGCCATGGGCGGTGTGCTTTTCATCGACGAGGCATACGACTTGGAGCCTATGGATGCAGCCGGAAAGAGTACCAGTTCCGAAGGTCGAGACGCTGTGCGGACCCTGATGACACGTATGGAGGATGAAGCCGGCAAATTCGTCGTCATTTGTGCCGGATATCCCAAGGAAATGGCCACTTTCATGAATTCCAATCCCGGCCTCAAACGACGTTTCTCGCACACCATCAACATTGATGACTACACTGCCGACGAACTGCTGCAAATCTACGAAAACGCTGCTAAAGCCAAGAAATACAACTTCTCGCTGGCTGACGAAGCCGTACGCCAGAAGGCATTGAAGATGTTCCAAAGCATGGTAGCCATGAAGGACGATAGGTTCGGCAATGCCGGTGAGGCAATTAAGAAGGTGGCCGAGACGAAGACCAACATCAACAACCGCATCAACGCCCTGCCCTTCGACCAGTGGACTCCCGAAGTGCTGCATACGGCCTTCCTGGAGGATATCCCATTCCAGGAGCCTGAGAGAATCTCGGTGAATGAATGTCTTGCCGAACTCAACGAGCTCATAGGACTCGACAATGTGAAGACCGCACTCACCAAACTTGCCCACACCATCAACAGCGAGATCGAATTCGCCAAGAGGGAAAACCGCAGACCGGAGATACCTCTGGGTCATTACCTCTTCCTCGGCAACCCCGGCACAGGGAAGACCACCGTGGCACGGCTCATGGGAAGGATACTCTATTCGATGGGAGCGCTGCCGACACCTACCGTAGTCGAGGTGGGCAAGTCCAATCTTGTCGGCAGGTATGTGGGCGACACTGAGGCTATCACATCGCATCTAATCGACACCGCCATGGGAGGCATCCTTTTCATCGACGAGGCCTACCAGCTTGCTTCCGACCAGTTCGGACGCAGCGCCCTCGAGACCCTTGTGGCACGACTAGAGAACGACCGCGGCAAGTTTGTCTGCATCGCTGCGGGCTACACCTACGAGATGCAGGCGTTCATAGCCGAAAATAGCGGCTTCGAGTCCCGCTTTCCTGAGCGTAACCGCATCGCTTTCGATGACTACACGCCCGAAGAGCTGTTCCGTATCTTCATGATTCATGCCAACAAGGGCGGTTACGTTCTCGACCCGATGGCCGAGAATGCCGTGCGTGGAAAACTCACCATGATGTACAACAACCGCGGACGCACTTTCGGCAACGGAAGGGAGGCCCGCAACCTTTTCGATGAGGTCAAGAGCAACCTCGCGACCCGTCTTGCCGAGGAACACTCTACCCTTCCGCGTCCGGCGGATGGAGAAATCGATAATCATCTGCAGGACGCAGCTGACTACAATGAATGTAAAACCATTAGGATGGAGGATGTGATATGACACAGGAACAAGTCGATAAACTAGGCTACAACAACTCAACAACTCAACGACTCAACAATTCAACAGGCTTCATGATACAATGTCCAGACTGCAGGGCTAAGATTCCCGACGACAGTGCTTTTTGCGACCAGTGTGGCGTCGAGCTGTACTGGTGTCCAGAGTGCAAACGCCCAAAGCTCCGCAGGGGACATGACTGTCCTCTTTGCGGGTCGGACCTGGTGCCGGGAAGACAGTATCTTGTCTCGCAGCAATCAAGCAATCAAGCAATCAGGCAATCAAGCAATCAGGCAATCAAGCAATCAAGCAATCAGGCAATCAGGCAATCAAGCAATCAGGCATTGTCTCTGGTCGGCAACGGTTGGACTCTACCATTGCGCGAGGGACAGTTCGGGCGTACCTCAGGCATTTATCCCGAATTCGCATCGTGCAAGTACATATCCGGAAACCATGGCAAGTTCATACTCTCCGCCTCTGGATGGTTGGTCGTCGACAACGGCTCGACCAACGGCATCTCCGTCAACGGAACGGAACTGACTCCAGGTGTTGCCGTGCCGCTCCATGCGGGCGATAAACTCATTATCGCTACCATTGAATTCGAAGTCAAATCACTTTCCTCAAATCACTAATCGCTTAGATGAAAATCCACATTCAAGCCATCTGCCATAAGGGACTGGTTCGCGATAACAACGAAGACGCTATTTCCATCGGCGGCGTTTTCCTTCGCGATGATTCCATGCGTCTTTCTGTCGATGTCAGCGACAAAGGCTATTTTTATCTGCTTGTCGCCGACGGTATGGGAGGGCATGAGAAAGGTGAGGTCGCCAGCGAGATAGCCCTGAACGAGATAAAAGAGCAGTTTGCCATGTTCGATATCAAGCCCGAGAGTTTCGAGCATGATATACGGGAGACGGGACGCTATATCTCCTTCAAGCTCAATCAGGCTTCTGACGACCAGGGCATGCAAAAGCCTATGGGGTGTACCTTGACCGGTGTCGTCTGGAGCTACGGGCAGACCTATCTCGTCAATGCCGGCGACAGCCGCACGTATCGTCTTCGCGACGGCATGCTTCGACAGCTCACCACCGATCAGACAGAGCGGGGCTTCGCCAACGACCCCACGGCGAGCAAGGCTCTTCTCAATTGCCTCGGCGGCGGCTTGGACGGAATGATTAAGGTAGAGAATATTGCTGGAAAACTTGTCGAGGATGATATTCTTATCATTTGCTCCGATGGCCTCACCGACATGCTTACGGACGATGATATTGAATCGATTTTGAATCAGGGTATCACAGATAATGGCATGCTCGACGGTCTGGCCGAACGGCTGAAAGACAAAGCATGTGAAAAAGGAGGCCTTGACAATATCTCAGTGGTTTTGGCAAAACTTTGATTTGTAAGAGCCTATAATTTATTTTTCTTTTTTTTTGGTTTTTATCCACAAAAAACTTGTGGAATAAAAAATATGTCGTACTTTTGCAGTGTACTAATCGACTAATACACTAATAAAGTATTCGTATAAAGTATTGGTATTGAATATGTAAATGTAAAAGATAAAACAAAACGTAAAACAAAATAACATGATTGAATTGAAAAACTTCTCCTTCTCATACGGGCTGGCTCCTGTTTTTGAGAACATCGACCTTCAGTTTAAGGAAGGGAACATCTATGGTCTGCTCGGCGAGAATGGTGTCGGCAAGACCACGATGCTGAAAATCATCAGCGGACTGCTGCGCCCCAAGTCGGGGAGCTGCACAGTGGACGGCAACGTCTGTTTCGACCGCAAGCCGGAGTTTCTGGAGAACATCTTTTTCCTGCCTGACGACGTGCCGCTGCCCGACAACAGCACGCCTTTCGGCTTCTTCAGGGATTTGGCTGGATTCTATGCCGGAAGCAACGAAGAAGAGATGCAACGCCTGGCGAAAGAGTTCAATATCGACCCGTCGCGCCGTTTCAAGGAGATGAGCTTCGGCCAGCAGAAAAAGTCGCTGATAGTATGCGCTTTGGCTCTGAACACCCGCTATCTGCTGCTCGACGAGCCTACCAACGGGCTTGATATCCCTTCCAAAGCGGACTTCCGCCGCATACTCTCCGAAAGGGTAGGGGGTGGACAGACCATCATCATCTCGACGCATCAGGTGAAGGACGTTGAAAACCTCATCGACCCCATCATCATTATCTCCAACAGCAGCGTGTTGCTCAACGCCAGCGTGGAGCAAATCACCGAGAAGCTCTATTTTGAATACGGCGGTCAGCAGCGTCCCGACGCACTCTACAGCGAGATGATGCCCGGCGGATACCTCAACGTGCTGCCAAACAACGGCATGGGTGAGAGCCAGATCAACATCGAAGCTCTCTTCAACGCCGTCCTCCGCAACCGCGAGGCAATAAACAATAACTTTAGCTTTTAACCTTAAACCATTACAGATATGAACTTTGATCGTTTCAAAAAAGTAGTCGTTCGCGACTTCAATACCACTATCCAGCTCTATGGTATGAGCATGCTCATCATGATGTGCGTGCCGGTCTTTGTCTGGCTGTTCGGTCTGGCATTCAAGATTTCCAATATCGATTCAATTGTACGCTTGGGAATCCTTCAATTCATTATTGTTCTCTCTGCAGCCATTTCGTCGATGAAAATATACAAGAACTGCAACACCGCCGGACGAGGAAACTATTTTGCCATGTTGCCTGCATCGTTGGGAGAGAAATTCTGCAGCATGATGCTCTATTGTTTCATCATTACCCCATTGGCAGTTTTTGTCGGCTCGTTCGCCATCGACTCATTGCTGACCCTTCTTCCTTTCGGACCCTATAACGAATATCTGTGGACAA
>JAFSKP010000095.1 GCA_017448905.1 Bacteroidales bacterium
ACTATGCAGTCGCGACACCATGCGCTGACGCAGATGCGCCGGAGAGACAATCTCCACATTCTCACCCATCTGGAAGAGCATCTGTTCAAACTCATGCAGGGCGTTCACCGCCACCATGACCGTACATTGCGTCTCACGAGGGACGCTCTCCGCAGAGTCTGCCGACACATAGTTTACCACGCAGCTGGTGTCGGCGTAGCGGTAAATGCCTTGACGCAGCAAAGACTTGTTGAGCACTATGCAGTATGGCGCATTGCGCAATATACTAATATCATACTGCACCGTGCGACGGCTCACCTTCACACCATAAGAGGCCGAAAGCATCCGGTTGCAAGCCTCTGTGAGCGAAGCAATAGTGTGTTGTGTCTGCTCATCGCGCAAGCATCGGTCGATGACGCGAAAACGTAATTCTCTGTATAATATCCTTGGCATAACTTATTTGGTTTTAGTATTGTGTATATTTAATTCGACTCTGTTGACGCAACAAAAATATATCATTATCACGCAGTCTATTTGCACTCTTTTTGCACTTCTGTTTTTTTATTTGCATGTTTTTTCACCATGCAAAAGTAATCGTTTGTCATTTACAATATTCTGCTCCAGCCTTCTATTGTTTGAAATGAATAGTCCGATGTATGAAATTAAAAAGAAGCACTCGTTTTGTATATCAGAAGAGAAAAATTATTGTGTGTTTTCAACGCAAAGATATTATTATTTTTCTAATCGGCAAAATAAAAGTGTAAATTTTACATAAAACAAAATCCTTACAAAAGAATAACAATAAGATAGCAACAAAAAAAGAAAAAAAACTTGATTGATTACGGGTCATTGTAGGACTATTTTATCGTAAAATGAACACAAAAAAAAAATTTTTGCACCTTTTAATCACAACAAAAGGGAGAAAGCTAACAACATATTGCAAATAAATATATTATGGTGCAAAAACGCATCTGCACCGCAGACGATGCATAAAAACAGCTGTTGCATAAAACGTACATCAGACAAAAAGAAAGTGTAAAGGAAAAACATACTCAGATAATTGCTTTTGATTACATTTTTTCTTGTACTTTTGCATTTTGATTGAATAAACGCAGCATCATGGCAGACGAAATAATAAGCACACCACAGCACGAATACACCGATGAGAGCATAGTACACCTCGAAGATATGGAACATATCAGGCTGCGCCCGGGTATGTATATTGGCAAATTGGGGGACGGTTCGTCGCACGACGACGGTATTTACGTACTAATAAAAGAGGTGATAGACAACGCCATAGACGAATTCTCATCAGGCTACGGTAAACGCATAGACATCAAGATAAACTTTGGCGAGAAGCGCGTCAGCATCCGCGACTACGGACGTGGCATACCGCTGGGCAAGATGGTAGAAGCCGTCAGCAAACTGAACACAGGAGCCAAGTATGACAGCAAGGTGTTTCAAAAATCGGTAGGCCTTAACGGCGTGGGTACCAAGGCCGTCAATGCGTTGAGCAGCTACTTCAAAGTGCAGGCGGTGCGCGACGGCAAATGCCGCATTGCCGAATTTGAGAAAGGCAAACTCGCGACCGACAGCGACATAATAGACTGCACGGAGGAAAACGGCACATACGTAGAGTTTGTGCCCGATGCACAGCTGTTCGGCAACTACCACTTCATCAGCGAATACGTCGAAAAACGCGTCTGGAACTACTGCTACCTCAACCGTGGGCTTACCATCTACTACAACGACAAACGCTACTACTCAAAAAACGGCCTACTCGACCTGCTGCAACACAACATGGAGGGCGACGGGCTCTATCCTATCATCCACATCAAAGAGGACGACTTCGAGGCCGCCTTCACACACGTCAACGGACAAAGTAGCGACTACTACTACTCGTTTGTCAACGGACAGCACACCACCGAAGGCGGCACACATCAGAGCGCTTTCCGAGAAGGCTATGCGCGCGTGGTCAAAGAGTTCTACAACAAGAAAGAGTATGTGCCCGAGGACATACGGCAAGGGCTTGTATGCGCACTGTGCGTAAGGATTCAAGAACCCGTGTTCGAGGCTCAGACCAAGACAAAACTCGGCTCCACACACATGGCTCCGCCCGACAAAGACGGCAACTACGACAGCCCACTACTGAAGACCTACGTCTATGACGTGCTGAAACGCAACCTCGACAACTATCTCCACATCAACGGCGAGACCGCCGAGATACTGCAACAAAAAATACTGCAAAACGAGAAGGAGCGCAAACAGATTGCCGGCATCAAGAAGGTGGCACGCGAGGCAAGCAAACGCGCCAGCCTCAACAACAGCAAACTGCGCGACTGCCATGTGCACTACAACAGCAACCACGCACGCCGCCTCGAGAGCACTATATTCATCACCGAGGGTCTCTCGGCATCAGGTAGCATCACCAAGAGTCGCGATGTGGAAACGCAAGCCGTCTTCAGCCTGCGCGGCAAGCCCTACAACACCGTCTCGTCGGAAAAGATAGAGGTATATAAGCACGACGAACTAAACCTGCTGCACAACGCCCTCGACATAGACGACGGATTAGAGAACCTGCGCTACAACAACGTGGTGATAGCCACTGATGCCGATGTTGACGGCATGCACATTCGTCTGCTGCTGCTCACCTTCTTCCTGCGCTTCTACCCCGAGCTGGTGCGCACAGGCCATGTATATATCCTACAGACACCCCTCTTCCGCGTGCGCAACAAGAAAGTCACCCACTACTGCTACAGCGACGAGGAGCGCATAGCCGCCATAGCCAGCACACCTCATGCCGAAATCACCCGTTTCAAAGGTCTTGGCGAAATATCGCCCGACGAGTTCAAAGGCTTCATCAACCAAGATATGCGCCTCGACCCCGTGCTGCTCCACAAAGACTTTGACATCAAAGGCGTCCTCAATTTCTACATGGGTAACAACACCACAGAACGACGCGATTTCATCATGCAAAACCTACGCATAGAAGACGACAGCGAGATAGCCATGTAAGATTTTTGAAAAAAAAATTGTAGCATTACAAGAAACTTACTATAATTGCATCAAATTTTCAAGCAATGATAAACTATATTAAAACTAAAAAGAAACTGATTGTCAGCTATAACAATCTTTCTGACGACCTCAAAGTACTCTTCAAAGAAACCTATCCTGACGGGTATCAGGAGTACCTGCAGAAGGCATACAAACCCAATGGCGAACCACTTTTCGTGGTTCCGTTGGAGACCGACAGCACCTCGTACATGATAAAATTCGATGTCAAGGTGGATACCCTCAAAGCCGAAGACATAGAGAAAGAAATGTTCGACACCGACAGTAAAGGCGGCGACGACGAGTACTCCACGATGGACGAAGCCATCGAGAAAGACGGCGACATGGGCGACAACCATACCGAACGCGTCCTCAACTACGGAGAGCAGGACAGCATGCTCGACAACAGCACCACCGGCAGTAAGAAGAAAAAGAACTCACCCGACATGGACGAGCTGCGCAACGAACTGGCGGCAGAATTCAACACCGATGATGACGACGATGACGAATACAAGGACGACTACAAGGATGAAGGTCTCGACGACGATGACGACTTCGAACCGTCGGACGAGGACATCGCCGAGATAGACAGCCTGCTGGACGACGACAGCATGACGACAACAAAAAACGGCAAAAAAAATACAGCAAAAAAAACTACAACAAAACCAACCGCCAAAAAAGAACCTGCGGTAAAAAAAGAGGTGGAGAAAAAAAACACCAAGACTAAAGCATCCTCAACAAAGTCCACAACGACAAAGAAAACCACTAAGAAAAAAACGGACGATAAATAAATATAAGCCCAATTTATAGAAACCACCCAAAATAAAAGAAACATGAAAAGAACATCTCTGCTCATTATGAGCTTCGTTATGTGCGTCGCACTATGCCTCACAGGCTGTAAGAAAGAAGAGTCTGACACCACCGACAATGGAGAAAAAGCAACACTGAATGATTTTGTCGGCACATACGATGTCGTCATCACCGAAAAGCCTCTGATAGGCGAAAATACATCATACAACGCTACGCTGACCATAGAAAAAGCCACAGCCGAGCTGCTTGGCATACCTGTGTATGAGTCCAACAGCATAGCCAAATTCACCTATACCTCCACCAACGAGGAGCTCACCCAGAAAGATTATTTCACCGCGCTCTCGTCCAACAACACCTACGGCTACGTCAAAGACGGCAGCATGATTGTTGTAAGCCAAGCTGCCACGACGCTGGAATACACTACCCAGTTGGCATATAAGAAGACCGGCAGCGCAGCCACTTTCAACGCCCTTGCCGGCACATTGCCTATTGAGATTCAAGTAACCCGCAGATAGCATCATACTATCAATCAACAAAGCCCGAAGTAGTGGCACAGCGCACCGCTTCGGGCTTTGCCATACTGCCAGCATTATGAGACAAACACTGCGCATAGCAGCCCTCCTGACCCTCACGGCCTGTGCCTTAGAGTGCATGGCACAAGCACCACAACGGCGCAAGCCTGCCTACGACACGCCCATGCCGCAGTCATCCCACTTCCCTGTGGAAGCATTTGTCGAAGGAGCGCGTCTGCCGAAGATTTTGCGTCCTATAGAGACTACGCCCGCCGGCAAAACGCCCCATGTGGCTCTCGGACTAAGCCTGCAAGAGTTGCGCCAACAGTTACCACTCATACGCCTTGCCAAAGGCAACGACGAACGCATCACATATACCGCAGACGACACCGTATTCTACGACCTCTACAACAACCGCGTAGTGCTGATACACGGCATCGTGAAAGGCGGTTGGCAATATCCATTCGAAGAATGGTTTGTCCGCATGGCAAAAACGGTGGAGGCCACCGCATTCTCTCGCGCAAATGGTCTGAACGGCTTCTGGCAGTATATCTATAATGACTGGGTATTCACCATACGCTACAACCCCAACAACGACATCTACTCCTTCCGCTACGAGTATATGCCCTCGCACGAACGCTTTGGAGAACTGAAAAAACAATAAGCATCACCACTACCCTATACAATAACGCCCCGCATAGCTATTATGCAGGGCGTTGTTTTTTTTCACAATTCCACCTATCGCAGCGGCTGGTCGCCCCAGCCGTCTTTGAGCTTGCCACCAGGCACCACAACAGGCTGCTGCAGCTTGCCTTGCAACGAAGACTCGTACCCTATAGCGGAATAGACATTATCGAACAGGTCGCGCACCGTGACGCTACCCTTCGAGCTACGCAACTCCTTCAGGATGAAATAAGTGAAAAATCCATGATGCTGTGCGTCGAAGGAGTAGGATGTCTTGTTGAAATCCGACGATTGCAGCACGAGGATGTCGTTGCGGATACGCAGAGCCTTCATGCGCTTGTTTGCCACACCAGACACTGCCGCCATGAACGGCTGACCGCTACGCTGCATACCGTCAAAGCTGGCATCGATGATAAACGTAACACTCTTGAACTGCACCTTATTAAACCACAGGCAGATAGAATCTATCGAGATACACTGTGGCAGCAGTTTCTTCATCTCGCTTTTGGAGAGAATAATCTCTTCGCTGCCTATAGCCACCTTGCCGTTGATGGACTTTAGCCTGCCAGCATCGACATCACACGGGATGATGTAAGGCTTCATATCGGAGGAGAGGATACCATGTCCGGCATAGTAGATTATGATATTGGCGTCGCCCTTCATGGCCACAGTGATGTCTTTGACCCACTGTATGGCCTCATCGCGAATCTGCTCGCGCGAGGCGTTCTCAAAAAGCTTGATGTGACGCTCCGGTATGCCCAGAGTCTTCTGGCAGTAGGTGGCAAGCACGCGACCATCGTTGTCGGCAAATGGCACTGCCGGAATAGGGGCGGGATACTCCTCATTGGCAAAAATCAGCGCGTATGTATTCTTGTTGCTGGCAGGCTCTACCTCAGGGATATTGAAATCGACAAATTCATCGTCGCGCAGATGCGTGGTCATACGCTCTGCCACAGCATCGAAAGCACCATGGACAATCATCTCGATGCTGCAACGGCGATACTGTCCTCCCTCACGCTCGTAGTTGGTTGTGATATACTCATAGTTGTTGTCGTCGCGACGCAGCATGGTTATATTGGTCTCAATAAAATCGCGGATAGACTGGGCGCGGATATATGCCAGCTGGGCGTTGGTGCTGATGCCTTCGGCTTCCGACACCGAGATACGCACCTTTTCGCCGTTATATGTCACCGGCACATAGCGGAAATCGCCATACTCGGCCTTATACGGCACATGAGTGATGTCCACAACGTCGGTGGCCGAGAAAATACGTATGGTTACAGGATTGTTATTTTGGAAATACTCCTTGCAACTGCCCTCAACGATATTGCGCGTCAGGTTGCAGATAGCGCGCGACGAGTTGGACTCGTCCCAGTGGTACTGCCCAAGCGGATAGTCATCGGTGACGCCCTCGATATTGGAACATGTATAGGAAATGCTGTACGTCATGTTGTACTCCGTGGTGCCATCCTCACGAAGCCCCTCAGCCACACCAAGACGGATGTTGATGAAATTCTCATCATAGAGCTTGAACTCGTTAGGCAGACTGGCCAGCATCTGGCGCGCCTGCTTGTTAAGCTGCTTCTCCTTCTTCTGCATCTCGTCCTTCAGGTATGAGATTATTGCATCGTGATATTCGTTGTTCACCTGTTTCTCGCTCTGTGCCTGCGCCATCATGGCTACGGGCATTGCCATAAACAAGGCTGCCATCACGGCAAGGCTACGCTTTGCAAAAGAGATAAAAATCTTTTTCATAGATGCCATTTATCGTTGTATATAAAATGCAAAAATAATAATAAAATGTCAAATACGTCAAACTTTTTCTACGACATCGACACGCGTAGATTCAACTACCAAGTGCAACACTTTTGTGCAAAAGTAGCAAAAATGCGTGTGTAGGCACTCTTATTCTCCTCCTGTGATGCTTTTTCTATTTAGACTTAAGGAATTTAAGATTAAAATTCATGGCATACACACCATTATCGCCCATTTGAAGCCGCTCTATCTGTAATACCTTGGGCTGACCATTTTATGATAATGATTGTATTTGGCGTTTAATTGATGATTTGCAAATTGAGATTTTACTGTTTTGACTCTTGCTCTTTACATAGTTTGATGTCATTGTATAAAGCCAGTCCCTTTACCGTCAGCAGGTATTTTTGTCGGGGATGATGGGGAGAATCCGGATAAAGCATACGTACATAGCCCTCCTTCATAGAAGGATTAAGTGAGTAGTCAAGAAAATTCTCCCTATTTTTCAAGCCGATTCTCTCCATCATCATTTTGACGGATAGCTGCTCTTCCCCCATAGCCTTCACTAACCTAATAATTTTTTTATTATCAGTGAGAATAAGACTTGTCGGGGTGCTTGTCGGGATACTTGTCGGGATACTTGTCGGGGCGCTTGTCGGGGCGCTTGTCGGGGCGCTTGTCGGGGTACTTGTAGTGGCACTTGTCGGGGTGCTTGTCGGGGTACTTGTCGGGGTACTTGTCGGGGTACTTGTAGTGGCACTTGTCGGGACGCTTGTCGGGGTACTTGTCGGGGTACTTGTCGGGATACTTGTCGGGATACTTGTCGGGGTACTTGTCGGGACGCTTGTCGGGGTACTTGTAGGTTGTGTTGAATGAACTGCGAGGTTTGGCTGTTCTTTCCATTCTGCTGGCGGGTTAATATGCAGATAGCGATTACAAAGCTCCCATTGTTCACCAAACAGCAGATTACGGAAAAAACGTTCCAGGAAAACTGGGCTATAGTCGATACCCTTTATGGCATTTTTATAGTTGGCTCTCACAAGTGCATTACGGAAGTACCATGAATGTTTTGCGAATAGGTCGTTTTCAACATTGAAACCCAGTGAACGAAGATACTGAATAGTAAAGACAGCCGTAGTGCGCGTATTTCCTTCGCCGAAGGCATGAATCTGCCACAATCCAGAGACAAATTTGGCGATATGAGCTACCAGTTCATCGTTGCTGATACCCTTATAGCTGAAATCACGTTCTTGCTGGATGTCATAATCAACAGCCCTGCGCAAATCTTCCCAATTAAGATAGCTCACGGTGTCACCCTCCAATACCCACTCTCGTTTGGTGATATCGTATTTACGCAGTTCGCCTGCATGCTTCAGTACGCCTTCAAAGATTCTGCGATGCAGAGATATGTAGCCATTTGTCGAAAAGTCGCATGTCTTTACCGAAAGTATGCGTTTGATGTTCTTCGAAGCTTTGTCAGCCTCCTGCACATCATCATCGTTAGCCTCACGGGTTGTTTTACTTTCATAGTAACTGTTGAGCAACAAATCCACCTCATCTATGGAGATTTCACCCGCGATATTTCTCTGTGCCAAGTCAATCAGATACTCTGACGCTTTCAGCCCATCCACAGCCTGAAGCCCAATAGCCGTGCTCCATGCGTATGCTGATTCACGTTGTGACGGTTCACCCTGGCGAATATACTCATCAAAGCTTAAGTATTGTCCCTTATCGTTTTTTTTACTCATATCTCGTCTTGCCTTATTTCAATAACGTATAGATTCAACAACCAAGAGCGACACTTTTGTGCAAAGGTAACAAAATATGTGTTTACCCTACCCTTTTGCTGTATCATTATCCCTGAATATCAACATTCTACCAAAAACTGACGCATATATGCGGCATACTTAATCAGATAATCTCTATCTGTGTGGATTCTACCCATCCGTTGTTGCCGTCAGCAATGCGTATGCGGCACCACTGGTCCTGTTGCTCCATCATCGACACCTTGGTGCCTTCGTGCAGCACAAACTTGTCGGCAGCCCCTTGCATCGGCTCGCCCTTGACGCCAACCATCGGCAGCATGACGATAGCAGCATCACCGCTATTGGCATCGGCATGTGACTGTAGCACACATCCAACCGTCAGAGCCACAAGCAGCACCGCCAGCCCACTGCACGCCAGCGACAGCCTACGATGACGCAGACTGCGGCTGAGCATAAACCACGCCACCGCAGCCATCAGCAACGCCACCATGCAGAGCAAAAGCACCAGCCACCACGTCATAGTCAGCGATGAGACAAACTGATGCCACCATCTGACGAAAAACAGCTGCGGCACCGCCTCTATATGGTCCTGTGTTTGGGCATAGCAGAGGGCGAGATTCTCGCGCGTGTCGCTGTCTATGGGCTTCAGCCGCAAGGCACGCTCATAATTCACAATGGCTTTCGCCAGCTCGTCCTGTCTGTAGTAGGCGCAGCCAAGATTGTAATAAACCTCGTGCGACTCTACGCCACCGGCAAGGATGTCCTCATAGAGCTGTGTCGCCTCGGCATACTGCTCATGGCTGTAGGCCTCGTCGGCACGTTGCTTCACGTCATTCTGAGCCGTCACTATATACGGCAAGAACATTGATATTACTAATAGTATGAGTGTGTGTCGTTTCATTGTATATAGATTATTTTTTTTCTGATTTACTCATTGGTTAACCACTGATTAACCAATGGTCAACTACTGGTTAATCAATGGTTAAATAGGTTTACATCCGAAAAGTCGTGCTGCGCACGTTCGTAGTCCTCCGGCACTCCTATGTCTATGAAATAGCCATTGTCGGCATATCCCACAAAGAGGTGCTCGGCATACCATGCTTGCAGTATATCCGCCTCAAACGAAAAACGGTCGCCGACATGAAAAGCGTCGAGAAGATGCCTGTTCATGAGGTAAACGCCACCATTGATGAGGCCTGCCCCATGTGACGCATCTTTCTCCACGAACGAGGTAATGCGTCCCTCGCTATCACACAGCACGGCGCCATAGCGCGCCACATCATCCACATGGCGCAGCACCACGGTGAGCTCGCTCTTGCTGGCATCATGACGCTGGTAAAGTGCATCGAAATCAATGCAGAACAGTGTGTCGCCATTGAGCACCATCACCTCGCTACTCTCACAGCATTGCAGGGCGTTGAGGATACCGCCACCCGTACCGAGGGGTGCTGTCTCGCGAGCGTAGGCAATAGACATACCTCGATAGGTATTACCAAAATAGTCGGCAATTTTCTCGTGCATATATCCCGTCGAGAGCACTACATGGTCGAAAGCGTTCTCCGCCAACCTGTCAAGCAGGTAGCACAAGAAAGGACGTCCACAGACGGGTGCCATAGGTTTCGGCACATCACTCACAATATGGCGCAAGCGCGTGCCAAAACCTCCTGCCAATACTACTGCTTCTCGCATATCGCTCATTGTTTGCCAAAAAAGGCGGCCTCTACCAGCTCACAAATGATATGCCCCGCCATGATGTGCGACTCCTGAATACGCGGCGTGTCGGTGGAGGGGACGTTGATTAGCAGGTCCGACAGTTCTCGCATCTTGCCACCTGTGGCACCTGTCAACGAGATGGTAGTTATTCCCATCTCGCGGCACACCTCGTAGGCGCGCAGGATATTGGCGGAGTTGCCCGATGTGGATATGCCTACCAACACATCGCCCCGATGGCCCGTGCCACGTAGCAGACGGGCAAAGATGTGCTCATAGCCGTAGTCGTTGCCCACGGCAGTGAGGTAGGAGGTGTTGCAGTGCAACGCCTCAGCATTGAGCGGAGGTCGGTCAAAATAGAAACGGCCACTGAGCTCCGCTGCCAGATGCTGCGCGTCGGCAGCACTGCCTCCATTGCCGCAGAAATGTATCTTGCCATCTCTGCGCAAACTATCTATGATGATGTCGGCAGCCTTCTGAATATGTGCTGTGAGCTCACCATCAGCAAGGATGGACTGCTTCACCTCGATACTCTCTTGGATGGCTTGGTTTATTCGTGACATGTATTGAAATTTTAAGATGTTAAGACTTTGTAGATGTTAAGAGATTAAGATTTTTAGAGAGTTTGATGTTAAGACTTTGTAGATGTTAAGAGATTTTTGATTTTAAGATGTTAAGATGCAATAAAGACAAATTCACTCCTCTCTTCTCACTATTCACTCCATTCTTCTCACTATTCACCATTCACTATTCACATCGGCGAATTATAACGAATGAGACTCACCACGCACTCTTCACCATTCACTCCTCACTATTCACTATTCACCATTCACTATTCACCATTCACTATTCACCATTCACTATTCACTATTCACCATTCACTATTCACCATTCACTATTCACTATTCACCATTCACTATTCACTAATCACTCAACTGAACAGGTCTTTCATCTTGTCGAAGAAGCCGCGTTCCTGCTTCGACGGGTTAGGCTGGAAGTTGGGATGGCTGTTGAGCTGCTCCAGCATGGCACGTTCTTCCTTCGTGACGCTCTTCGGCACCCACACGTTGATACTCACCAGCATGTCGCCACGCGAATAGCCGTTGAGTTCGGGCAGTCCCTTGCCTTTCAGACGAATCACCTTGCCCGAAGGGGTGCCTTGCTCTATCTTCACACGCACCTTGCCCGAAAGGGTCGGTATCTCGATTGAGGCACCAAGGGCTGCGTCGGCGTAGGTGACGAAAGCATTGTAGAAGAGGTTGCTATCCTGACGTTCGAAGAGTTCATGCTGCATCTCCTCGATTTGGATGATGAGGTCGCCGTTGACGCCACCGTTGGGGCCCGCGTTGCCCTGACCATGCATGGAGAGTTGCATGCCGTCGGCCACTCCTGCCGGGATGTTGATAGTGATAATCTCCTCCGACTTGACGATGCCCTCGCCATGGCAGTCGTGGCACTTGTCCTTGATGATGCGCCCCTGACCGCCACAGTAGGGGCATACCGACTGGGTCTGCATCTGCCCGAAGATGGAACGGCGCATCTCGGTGACCACACCTGTGCCATGGCAATGGCTGCAGGTCTCATAGCTGTTGCCACGCGCACCCGAGCCTCCACAGCTCTTGCAGGGGACATATTTGTTGACCTTGATTTTCTTCTCCACGCCACGCTCAATTTCCTCGAGAGTGAGCTTCACCTTGATACGCAGATTGGAACCCCTCGATACGGGGCGTCCGCCACGGCTGCTTCCGCCGCCGTTGAAACCACTGAAGTGGAAGCCTCCTCCGCCACCACCAAAGAAGTCGCCGAAGATGGAACCGAACGACGAGAAGATGTCGTCCATGCTCATCCCCTGGCCGCCGAAGCCGCCGGCACCGTCAAGGCCGGCATGGCCAAACTGGTCGTAACGCGCCTTCTTGTCAGGATTGCTGAGCACGTCGTATGCCTCCGCCGCCTCTTTGAATTTTTCCTCGGCATCCTTGTCGCCAGGATTGCGGTCGGGATGATACTTCAAAGCCAGCTTGCGGTATGCCTTCTTCAGTTCCTCCGGCGTGACGTTCTTGTCCACGCCTAGTACCTCATAATAGTCTCTTTTCGTTGCCATATCAGTTTTTTCTCTCTTTCATTTTTCTGTTTTCATCTGTCAGCAGGCCACCACGACCTGTGCGAAACGCAACACGTCGTCGTTGAGGAAATAGCCCTTCTTGACGACATCAAGCACCGTACCCTTGGCCTCGGGTGTGGGAGCCGGTATCTGCGTAATGGCCTCGTGGAAGTTCTCGTCGAACTTCTCGCCTTTGGCCTCCATAGGCTTCAGCCCCTTCTGCTGCAAGGCGTTCATCATATTCTTGAAGATGAGCTCCATCCCCTCGCGGGCTGCATCGCCCTCTGCCATATTGGCAAGGGCACGCTCCATATCGTCCAGAATTGGCAGCATCAGCTTGATGACATCCTTGCCTCCGTTCAGTATCAGGCTGGCCTTCTCGGCACTGGTGCGTTTACGGTAGTTCTCATACTCCGAATAGACACGCATGTACTTGTCGTTCATCTCGGCAAGTTTCAAGCCCATCTGCTCAACTTTCTCATTAAGTTCGTCGACATGGTGCTCCATGCGTTTCTTCCTGGCGCGGCGGCCAGACTCTTCGTGTTGTTTCTGCTCGGCGGCCATCTCCTCGGCGGCCTCGTTGACAATCTTCTCGGCGGCCTCTTCGACCGTCTGCTGCGGGTTTTTATCTTCTTTCTGTTCCATGACAAAATTGCATTATGAAATGGACATGCATGACGCATGTCGTTTTTTATACGATAATCAAGAAAAGAACCAATACACCACACATGACATTTTGTCACTTATCCCTAAACACGTCGTCGGGCGACGTGGGCCGGATGTCGTCGAGCCAGCGGAATCCGGGGAGCCGCCGCTCGTCGGCGGGAAGCTGGTCGGGAGGGTACATCTTCATATCGGGCGACACGAAGGTGGAGAAACGGATTGGCTTCCTGTTCCTGAAATAGATACGCATATCGGAGCCCATGCCGGCATTGACACCGAGGAGCGACTTGGTTGTGACCCTTACGGCCTCCGCTGTCGAATCAGCGGGCAGGAGACTCTCTGTTTTCTCGTCGAGGACATAATAGACCATGCGTGCCGAGCCAAGTATGTCGGCATACAACGGCTCGCTGCGTTCCAGGTACACGTCGGCGTTGCGGCCTTTCACCTGGCTGAATTTCTCAGAGTCAATCATCTCGATGGTGAAGACATTGGAACGCAGTTTGACGAGACGCACACCCGCCGAGTCGTAGAAGCAGTGAATGGTGTCGGCGGTGCACTGGTAATTGTCATACCACACCACCGGGTCGTGAAAGAGCGTCATGAGCGAGTCGGGAGCCGAGTAGACAAGCGAGTCGCAGACCATCTGGGCGTCGTTGCGGAACAGGCGTACGCCACGGTAGGCACGCGCCGCCGCGAACTGCCGGTTCTCGTCGTTGTAGGCGAAGATAGTGTCGGCATGGAGGAAGAGGGAGTCTCCCACCGAGTCGATATAAATGATCAGAGCCGAGTCGGTGACAAACGAGAGGCGTTCATCCTGCGATGTCAGCCCCTCATTGCCACGGCAGACGACACCGTTCAGCGTATCGACGATGACCACATGGCCGTAGGCACGTCCGTATTCGGTGCGGTCGTTGAAGAAGAGGGTGTCGGCAGTCATCCATTTCTGGCGGTCGGTGAGGCGTGAGGCCTTGAACGAGGCGGCATCATGCGTCGCTGTGTTGTAGGTGCCATCCTCGCTGTAGACCGTCGACGAGTCGCTGACGATAAGGGTTGGCGAAATGAACTGCGAGAGCGACGTCCGCGTGTTGTACAGCAGCGTGTCGGTATAGAGCCAAGCCGTGGAGTCGTGCAGGACCACATCGTCGAAAAGGTAGATGTCGCGGGTATCGGAATGGTAGAAACCCTTGCGGCTGTCCATCAACGCGCTGTCATGCACCGTATGACCCCAGTGGAAGTAGGATGCCGTCGAGCTGTTGCGGTCATAGCTCAGCAGGTCGGTCTTCAGGATCGTGTTGCCGTCGACGAGTGTGACGGTGTCGCCCCACACGTCGGCAATGCGTGTCGTGCCGTCATAGATGGCTGTTGTACCCCAGAGCGTCGTGGTGTCGGTAATGAGGATACGTACATTGCGGTAGGCCTTGAAGATGTTGTTCTTTGTGTCGAACGTCGCGCTGTCGGTATAAAGAGTCATACCGTCATGGAATGCCTCCACGTTACGGTAGAGAATCCAGATGTTGGCATCCTCGGGGTCACGGCTGCCCATATCAGCCTTATAGTCGATGACTTTCTGTGCAGCGACTGACACAGAAAGTGTCGTCACAAAAAACAAAAGACAATATTTTAAGCAGTTACACACTTTCACTATAATTTATGGCATTTGCAAAAGTAATAAAAAAAAAGGAAAGGAAGAGACCTTGCCGGAATCTTCCTTTCCAATTATCGTTACTTTGTCACATGTTACCGGGCGGCACGGGGTCCGAGACGGTCCATGGCGCAGCGGAAACCTATCCATGAAGTGGAACGTTCCTGATCGTAGAAGCGGCGTGTTCCGGCCTGCATCCAGTATGCGCGGTCGTTCCAGGAGCCGCCCTTGACGACACGCACCTTGTTCGACATCAGCGAGGTCACCTTGGTGGGGTCCACCACATTGCGGCGATACATCATGTTGGTGACACTGTCGGGGTTGGAGATGCTGCTGTTCTCGTCGTCGGAGACGGCAGGGGCGTCATCATCATCGCCAGCCAGGCTGACCCACGAATCGATGCCCACCTGGTTGTCATAGTCATAGATGTTCGATGCATAGTCGCCATCGAGGTAGTTGATGTTGTCGGCCTGGCGGTAGTTGCGGCGGTTCAGGTCGTCGTCGACATTCTTGTAGATGATGCTTCCGGTAGTGTCGTTGATTGCAATCTCCTCATCCACGAAAGTGGGTGTACGGTAGACGTTGCCACGGAAGGGGTTCTGGTCCTCGCCGCCGACAGGGTTCTGGTCCTTACGATAGACGTCCATGCACCACTCGCTGACGTTGCCGGCCATGTTGTACAGGCCATAGTCGTTGGGGAAATACCACTTGACGGGGCAGGTGTAGTCCCAGCCGTCGTTGAGGTTGCCGGCAACACCCATGGCATCGCCACGCGAGCGTTTGAAGTTGGCCAGGAACTGACCATAGTATTTCTTGTTGGCCGAACGCACGCTCGAGCCGGCCCACGGATAGGTCTTATGCTCGACGATACGCTCGTCGTAGGTGTTGCCTATCATGCCCAGGGCTGCGAACTCCCATTCAGCCTCGGTGGGGAGGCGATAATAAGGAATAAGGATACCGTCCTCGCGGCGTACCTGGCGAGGCTCACCGCCGGCCGAGGGGTCGAGGTTGTCGAGCTCGTTGCGCGACTCGCCACGGAACTGGCCGGCAAGATAGACATCGGTCTGGAAGGCAGTCTCGCCACGAAGGTCGGTGAGGTCGAGAGCTATGATGCCCTTGTCGACAAGTATTTTCTCGTTGACACGGTCGGTACGCCAGATGCAGTACTTCGACGCCTGTTCCCACGACACGCCGACGACGGGATACTGGTCGTAGATGGGGCTCTGGAAGTAGTAGTCCACGAAGCCCTCACGCCAGGCGAGCCTGTCGCGCCAGCAGTTGGTGTCGGGGTAGATGGCACGCACGCGCTCCGGGTATTCCTCGCCGTAGGCACGCTTCATCCAATAGACGAATTCGCGATACGACTGGTTGGTGACCTCGGTCTCATCGATATAGAACGAGGAGACGGTGACCGTGTGGGCCACGTTGTTCCACTGGTAGCGCGAGTCGTCAGAGACGCGTCCCATGGCGAACGAACCGCCCTCGATGAAGACCAGTCCCGGGGCTGTGATTTGTTCATTATAGTCTGACACTTCGAAGCCACCCCAGTTCGGGTCGTTGTAGTTCCAACCCGTCGTGGTCGACTTCTGCTTGCTGCAGCCCACCATGACGAGGGCTGCCGCCACTAAAAGAGATGCTTTCTTTAAGCTTTTCATATAATGCGTCTTTGTTTTTCTGTTATTATACGTCGAAAGTCAACAAAAGTTTCATCATGATGCTCCGCCAAGGCTTCCGCCCATTAGAACGACGGGCAACGGATGGCTTTGACCTTGTGTTTCTTCTCAGGACAGGGCAACAGGATGCCGAGCGAGACTTCGTGTGCGCCCGATGTGTTGTTCGAGAGTTTCGAAACCGTCACGTCGTAGCTATAGCCGATCTTGAAATAGTCCTGCTGGAAGCCGACCTGGAAGATGAACGCGTCGGCATTCTCGATGCCGTTGCGGAACCACACGCCTACGAGGAACGGCATCCAGTCGAGGTAGAGACCATAGTTGAAGTAGTGGAAACCGGCCTGGTACTGATAGATGAAGTTAGGCGAGAGGACGGGGGTGCCGAGGCCGAGCGACGACGTGCGGCGAGCCTCCTCGGCGATATTGATGAGCGCACCGACATTGCCAGTGAGCTTGATGGGGAGCTCGGTGACGCCGTAGAAGCCGTTGGAGGGCTGCGTGAGGTGCGCTGCAGAGAAGCCGGCATACCATGAAGAGCCGTAGATCAACACGCCGGCATCGAAGTCGAGATACCACTTGTTGGTTTTCTCGGGCATCTGGGCTGACGTCATGCCCGTGAAGCCCATCACGTTGTCAATCATGTCGGGGAAACGCAGGGCATCCCAGTTGAGGCTGGTGTTGACGATGCCGGCCTTGAGACCAGCATTGACCCACAACTCGCGTGCCAGCTGGAAGCGGAAAGCGTACATCACTGCCAGCGAACTTGTCGACAAGGCTCCATGGTCTCCTTGCCTGTCGGTCATGAGTATGGCACCAATGCCGCCATGCAATGGGTCTACATATTGGTCGTATGACGCTGATGCCGTGGTGAATGCACTGACCAGCGAGGGCCACTGGCAGCGGTAGTTCAGCGAGATGCGAGGACAAACCTTAGAACCCGCAAAAGCAGGGTTCATATAGAGCGGATTGGCATAGAACTGCGAGAAAATCACATCCTGCGCACTCGCACACTGGAACGAACCCATGCATAGGGCCGCGAGCAGGACAAGTTTGGAGAATTTCTTCATCATAAAAGATAAAAATGAGCCTAAAATCAAAAGGCAATATTACGAAAATAAATTCATATTGAAATCCATTTCAACAAAAAAAAACGCAACACAGTTATTATCAGCACTATTCTTTTTGTCATAGTTTCCGTTTTCAGTCAAAAAAAACGTTAATCATCATAAGAAAAAAAGAAAATCGGGCATACTGTTTTTACCCGTCGGCGAGTGGAATCAACCCGCCACATACGACCTCCCATCCACCCGCCGTACCCATATCATCACTTCACACACAATAAAACGTAAATACCGCCGTTAATGTTTCCATCAAAATAAAAAAAAATGACAAAAAGGATTGTATCCATCATATTCCTTGCCCTCGCCATAGTGCCTCCATACATATTGAAGGCACAGCAGTCGCAACACTCTGCCCTCAGGGAGGGCGACTGGTGGCGGATTCGCATTAGCTCCGACGGCATCTACCGCATCACCCCCTCCGACATTGGCGGCATGGCAGGCTGCAACATCGCCGACATAGTGGTCTGCGGCAGCCAGGGCGGCCCGCTGGCCACCACCAACGGGCAACCTCGCCCTAACGACCTCGAGGAGATGGCTGTCGACATACACGACAACAACGGCAACGGTCTTTTCGACAACGACGACTACATACTGTTCTACGCCACAGGCCCCGACAGATGGAGCTACGACAGCCAGAGCCTACATTTCGTGCGGAGACACCACCCCTATTCCCTCTTCAACTACGTCTTCATCAGTCACCAGCCCGGCAGCCACCGCCGCATCACCACAGCAGAGGCACTCAGTTCGTCAAGCAGCATAACCACCACCGCACGGGCGCTGACAAGCCATGAGCTCGACAAGGTCAACACCCACCGCAGCGGACAGATATGGGTGGGCGAGAAATTCACCAACAGCAACAGCCAGCAGACCATCTCGATTCCCCTGACATCGGCATGCAACGGCGCTGCCAACGTCAGCTACGCCCTAGCGGCCATATCCACGTCATCCTGCTCCTTCCAGGTTACAACGGCAGGGCAGTCGCAAAGCCACATCCTCGGAGGCGCGAGCCCATACCTCACCAACAGAATGTCGCTCACCTCTGCAAGCGGCACATCCGTCAACGTCACGATAAAGTTCTCATCGGGCGAGAGCATGGCCACGGGCTATCTCGACTTTGTTGATGTCGATGCCGAAGTGACGCTGCGTGCCACCGCCGGTACAGCATTCTACAGCACCCACCCCCACGGCGGCAACCTCATCTACGGTGTGGCAGGGGCAACGACGTCAACCAGGGTGTGGGATGTCACCGACTACAACAACGTGGTGCAGCAGACAACGGCCACCAGCGGCAGCCTGACGACATTCACCGCCAACAGCGACATTGCACGCCACTTTGCCATCTTCTCGCCCTCCGCAGCCGCCACACCGACAGTCATACAGAAGCTCGACAGCCAGGACATCCACGGCACTCCCCTGCCCGACATGGTCATCGTCTGCCACTCGGCGCTCAAGAGTGCAGCCTCGAGGCTAGCCAGCATCCACAGCATCCACGACCAGATGGAGGTGCTCGTGGTGACCCAAGAGCAGGTCTTCAACGAGTTCAGTTCAGGCCAGCAGGACCCCATGGCCATCCGCGAGATGCTACGCCACTTCCGCAGCCGCGCCGCCAATGAGGGTGGACGCCAGGTGAGCCACCTGCTGCTCTTCGGCAAAGGGAACTACGACAACAAGGATCTCCTCGGCAACGGACTGGCCACCGTCGTCACCTACCAGACTGCCATCTCTTTCGACGACGACGGCACCTCTATATGCACCGACGACATCTTCACCTACCTCGACGACGGCGAGGGCCTCGCCACAGGCACTTCTATGGATATCGCCGTAGGCCGTCTTCCGGCGAAGACAGTCAGCGAGGCGAACCACCTCGTCGACAAAATCGAACGCTACATCACCAAAAGCGACCTTGTCCGCAGCGACATCCGCGGCGACTGGCGGAACAGCATAGCACTCCTCGCCGACGATGCCGACCCCAGCTGCACCGGCGATACGGCATTCACCACCTCGTCAGAATATGCGGCAAACAACATCCTCGCCCGTCATCCACGGATGAACATCGACAAGATCTACGCCGATGCCTACACCCAGCAGTCGGGAGCCGACGGCTCGTTCTACCCCGACGTCAACAACGCCCTCAAGAAACGCATGAACTACGGCTGCCTGCTGCTGAACTACATAGGTCACGGCTCGTCGCAATACATAGGTACGGAGCGCTTCATGATGAAGTCCGACATCAGCAGCTACAAGAACCACTACCAGCTGCCCTATTTCATAACCAGCACCTGCACTTTCGGACGCTTCGACGACCCCGCCGAGACCTGCGGCGGCGAGGAGTTCATCCTAGCCCAAGGCGGCGGAATAGCATGCCTCGCCGCCACACGCCCCATCTCTCATGTCCAGGCCGTCAACAACGACATGATCATGCTCGCCCTCGAACCCGGCAACACCATTGGACAGGCCGTCCGCAAGGCCAAGAACAACCGCTATACGACACAGGCGCTGACGCTCCTCGGCGACCCTGCCCTGAAGCTCAGCGCACCCTCCTACAACGCCGTGGTCACCAAAGTGAACGGACATCCCGTGGATCCTGCACGGCACGACACAGCCCTTGTCCTCTCCACCGTCACCATCGAGGGCGAGATAAGGGATGCCGACAGCGCCCTCGTCACCGACTTCGACGGTCTGCTCTACCCCGAGGTCTACGACCGCGCCAAGGAAGCGCGCACCATGGCCAACGACAACGACGGCTGCGAGGTGGGATTCCTCCAACAGAACAACGTCATCTACCGTGGACGCGCCGCCATCGATAGCGGACGCTTCACATTCCGTTTCATCGTGCCCCGCGACGTGCCGTTCCGCTTCGACCTCTCGCGCATCTCGCTCTATGCCAAGTCGGCCACCGCCGACGCGGGAGGCGCCTACACAAACCTCCTCCTTGGCGGATACGACACCGCCGCCAACCTGAGGGAGCTTCACCCCACCATGCGCCTCTTCATCAACGACACCAACTTCATCAACGGCGGCATCACCGATGCCAACCCCACGCTCCTCGTCATGCTGCACGACAGCGTGGGCATCAACGCCGTAGGCAGCGGCCTGGGCCACGACATGACCGCCGTCATCGACGGCAACAACAACAGCACCATCGTCCTCAACGACCTCTACGAGACCGACATCGACGACGAGCACTGCGGCACGGTACGCTACAGCCTCTCCAACCTTCCGAAAGGACGACATACCATCACCGTGAAGGCCTGGAACATCTTCAACTACTCCACGAGCCGGCAGATAGCATTCTACGTCCAGGGCGACGACAGCACCAAGACCGACCTCGTGGCATACCCCACACCAGCCTCATCGCATGTCAACCTCTCGCTCGAGCACAACATCAAGGGCAGAATCAGCAGCGCGACACTACATATCTATGACATCTACGGACGCCTTGTAAGGACATTCACCCCCTCAATCCAGACCGACAGCTACGTCGTCGGTCCCGTTGTATGGGACCTCACCTCCGCCGCAGGCTCCCGTGTTCCACGCGGCATATACGTTGCCCACATCGAACTGGCCACCAACGAGGGAGAAAAAATATACCAACAAACAAAAATTGTCGTACAATAAAAAATCACGGCAACCGTTAATAAGCAGAAAAAACTCAATATCCCATCATTTCAACACTACATGAACAGAAGATTTTGGAAACTCGGGCTGACGATATCCGCTGCCACTTTCATGGCGGGAATCGCCAACGCCCAGTACAGCGAGACTGGTCAGAGCAACAACTACATTTCTACGGGTATCCCTATCCTACAGATTGCACCCGACGCCATCAGCGGCGCTCTCGGCGATGCAGGAGCCGCCTACTCCCCCAATGCCTACTCCGCCCACTGGAACAATGCCAAACTGGCATTTGCAGAAAAGAAGATGAGCATCAGCACAACCTATACGCCCTGGCTGCATAAGTTGGGGACAGACATGAACTTCCTCTACCTCGGCGGCTACATGCGCATCACAGGCCGCAGCGCCGTGGGAGCCTCGCTCACCTACTTCTCCCTCGGCGAGATAGACCATACCGGCGACGAAGGCCAGCACCTCGGACAGTTCCACCCCAACGAGTTCATGGTTGACGTCACATACTCCATGCGCCTGAGCGACAACCTCGCCCTCGGCGCCACCGGCCGCTTCATCCACGACGACATCACCAACGGTCTCGTCGTCGAGGACCAGACCACCAAGTCGGCCAACGCCCTGGCGGCCGACGTGGGACTCTACTACCAGTACGACGTGGACCGCAGCCAGCAAGTGGCGGCGGCACTGACCGTCAGCAACCTCGGCTCCAAGCTCTCCTATTCGGACGACGACACCGAGAATGAGTTCCTGCCCGCCAACATGCGTATCGGACTACGCTACAGCTACGAGGTCGACGACTACAACACCGTCAATGCCCTTCTGGACTTCAACAAGCTCCTTGTCCCCACCCCACCCACCCCCAACGCCGACGGCACCTGGAGCGGCCTCTACCAGAACATGACCGACTACCGCCAGACCAGCTCCATGCAGGGCGTCATCCAGTCATTCTACGACGCTCCCGGCGGCATGAGCGAGGAGTTGCGCGAGATCAGCGTCTCGGCAGGAGCGGAGTACTGGTATGCCAACACCGTGGCCGCCCGCCTCGGCTATTTCTATGAGCACAAGACCAAAGGAGGCCGCCAATACCTGACCGCCGGTATCGGACTCAAATACAAAAGCATGGACATAGACCTCTCCTACCTCGTCCCCACCACCAACTTCAGCAACAACCCCCTGGCAAACACCGTCCGCGTCTCGCTGACATTCAATGTCGACAAGAAGAAGTGAATTGTGAATAGTGAATTGTGAATAGTGATTAGTGAATAGTGAATTGTGAATTGTGAATAGTGAATTGTGATTAGTGAATAGTGATTAGTGAATAGTGAATTGTGAATTGTGAATAGTGAATTGTGAT
>JAFSKP010000096.1 GCA_017448905.1 Bacteroidales bacterium
GGTGCCGTGGTAGACATAGTCGCTGCCGTGGCCCAGCGGGAAATAGATGATGTTGATGGAGTAGACCTTCTTGACCTTGTCGTATTTGTTGCCGAGGCGTATGTTGTCGGTCACCACCTTGGAGACGCCGTAGAGCATGCGCTCTATGAAGTGGGCCTCGCGTGACAGCTGCACCTCGACGATGATGAACTCGCCTTTGCTGTTGCGGGCCATGACATCGACGCGGTTGTACTTGTCGTCGGCGGCATTCTGGTTGCCTTCGCTCTCGAGGATTTCCTCTATCTTCACCTGTTCGCCGATGAGGACGGTCATGAGGCCCTCCAGCACGTCGAAGTTGGCCTTGTCGCGCAGCATGCGCTTGGCGGCCCAGTCAAAACGGATGTATTTTTCATTAATCATAGCAAAAGGCAAACGAGAGCATTTCTTTTTTATTGTGTCTGTGCCAGGATTTTTTGTGTGGGGGGCTGGTACACGGGTGGGATCTGAAGTTCCTGTGGAGCTTCGGACGCCCGCGGCAGTGCCGCGATGCCAAATTGCGCGACCGTCGAAGCCGGGAGTCCCCGGTGGGGCGCACGCGTACAAACATCGCTGTGTTGGAATTCTAATTTTTTTGTGTATATTTGCAAATTCTTTTATTATGCAGATGAGTACGCAAATCGTTATCCTCTTGTGCTTTATTTTATATACGGCACTGCTTTTCGTTGTTATGTGGCTGTCGTCGCGGCGGTCGGCGGGCAACGATGCTTTTTTTCGCGGCAACCGTAAGTCGCCATGGCCTGTTGTGGCATATGGCATGCTTGGAGCGTCGCTGTCGGGTGTTACATTCATGTCGGTGCCTGGTGGCGTTTATCACGGTGCATTCACCTATATGCCTCTTGTATTCGGCTATGTCATAGGCTATTTCGTTATCGCATTCCTTTTGCTGCCACTCTACTACAAACTCAGCCTCACTTCGATATACAGCTATCTGGAGCAGCGCTTTGGCGGCACCTCGGAGCGTACTGGTGCCATATTCTTTATCCTCTCGCGTCTGCTGGGCTCTGCCCTCAGGATGTATCTTGTTGTCTTTGTGCTGTATGAACTGGTGTTCCGCTCGTGGGGTATCCCGTTTTGGGTTCCGGCTGTGGTGTTCATAGCTCTTATCCTGCTATATACTTTCCGAGGAGGAGTCAAGACTGTCGTCTGGACTGACACCCTCCAGACCACTTTCCTGCTGCTTGCAGCCATTGCAACGGTTGTGGTTATTCTCAAAAGCCTGGACATCAGCATTCCACAACTTCTCGCAGCAAGCTCTGATGAGGGTTATACACGTATCTTCGAAACGGACATCAATCATCCTAAATATTACTGGAAACAGATTGTTTCAGGTGCTTTCATCACCATTGCCATGACTGGACTCGACCAGGATATGATGCAGAAAAACCTCACCTGCAAGTCGTTGCGCGATGCGCAGAAAAATGTGATCACTTCCAGCTTCCTCTTCATCATTGTCAATATCATCTTCCTCACCCTCGGTGCCGCCCTCATCTATTACGGCATGCATACTCCCGGCTTCGAGTTCCCTGTTGATGCAAACGGTGTGGTTGTGGGCGACAAGATTTATCCGCTTATAGCCCAGTCGATGGGCGGCTTTGTACTCATCTGCTTCATTCTCGGCATGATTGCCGCGGGCTACAGCAGTGCCGACGGCACGCTTACCGCTCTCACCGCCACCTTCTGCTACGACTTCCTCCATTTCGACCGCCGTAACGACCTCGACGAGCAGCGCAAGGTACGCATCCGCAAGCTGACACATGTCGCTTTTGCTCTTCTCTATCTGCTGGTAATCATGGCGTTCCGTCCATTTCATAACGACTCGCTGATCAATATCCTCTTCGATATAGCCGGCTACACCTACGGTCCTCTCTTAGGTCTTTACGCCTTCGGACTATTCACCCGCCGCCGGGTACACGACCGCCTGGTGCCTGTCGTCGCAATCGCCAGTCCTGTGCTGTGCTATCTGCTCAAGATATATTCCGTCGACCTTTTCGGCGGCTACCAGTTGGGTTTCGAACTGCTGTTGCTCAATGGTTTGATAACATTCCTGGGGTTGCTGCTCATCAGTCGCAAGGAACTACTTGCGATTCTTCCTCTGCTCCTTTTGTTGTCGGGCTGCAGCAGCTACAAGGTATACTCTGTGAAAGACAAGCCGACGCTGCCAGTCCGAGGCGGCGTTGTCTATGCGTTGCCGCGTACACAAATAAAGGTCGCCGTCACCATTGAGCGTCGCGACCTGGTCACGGCTCCTTATGCCTGTTTCGCCGCCGACATGCTTGGCGCCACCGAGGCGGACATCGACACCAGTTTCCGCATCGTCGACATCGATGTACAGCCTCATAACATCGCCGACCCAGACCATTTTTATTTCGTCAGGCTCCGTCGCGGTTCCGTCACCGTCGATGAACGCCATTTGCTGCTGGCAGTCGGCATGGAGAACGGAGAACGGAAAGCGGAGAACGGAAAACGGAGAACCGGGAACGGAGAACGGAGAACGGAGAGCGGAGAGCGGAGAGCGGAGAACGCTGTTTCATATAACCTGTATGATCGAGCAGACACTTTCTATACTCGTTATGATTCTCCAGGCCACCCGTCGCTTGTCATCTCCAAGAAGGACGTACGCACCCTCCGCCAGCGTGCCGAGGAGGCAGCAGAACGCATCGGTGAACTACAAGACAAGCAGCGCGAGTTGCTCGCGGGCGAAACCGATGGCATTGCCGACATGGCCACGATGCGTTTCGTCCTTGCGCAGCTCCAGCGTCAAGAATTCGAACTCAAGGCTCTCTTCCTTGGTGAAACGCACCGTGAGACGGTCTACTTCTATGTCGACCCGAGGGCTGACAAAACGGGCGGTTTTGTGGATACTGTCATCTGGTTTTCTCCCTCCGAAGGTCTGATAAGCGTGGATGAACAAGAAACTCAAGCATTCAAGCAATCAAATGCTTTCACGGGCGGGCCGCCCGTACTCCCCAATCAAGCACTCAATCAATCAAGCAATCCACCATTCCCCATTGTCTGCACTGTCCAGTCAGCTCGTTCACTGCAGGGTGCCACCCGGTTTGTACGCTACCACACGTCGGGGGCTTCCACGCTGTCTGCGGACCGCAGCGGTCGTGCCGCACATCGCTCCCGTGCTCGCAAAACGTTCCGTTATCGAATCCCCGAGCTGGCAACAGTAGGAGTCATGACGCCGCAGTTCTCCCTTTCACGCCAATTGCCTATCTCTCAGTTCGGCCCCATCGTCGAGTTGCCGCGCCGCAGAGTCAAGGCTCTTTTCGACCCCGAAACCCTGGACCTTAGAGAAGTGAGAAGTGAGAAGTGAAATTATTGACAAGCACTCAAGCACTCAAACGTTCAAGCAATCAAGCATTCAATCAATCAAACATCTGTGGAATTCAACGT
The DNA here is from genome assembly GCA_017448905.1 of Bacteroidales bacterium. Classification (GTDB taxonomy): domain Bacteria; phylum Bacteroidota; class Bacteroidia; order Bacteroidales; family P3; genus Colimorpha. The sequence goes on from JAFSKP010000096.1 coordinate 3,439, forward strand.
ATTAGTTCTCGGTTCCGGTGCAGCGACTCCAACCTACGCCCGCCGATGCAGCTCGCAGCTTGTGAGCATCTGCGGCACCCGCATACTTATCGACTGCGGTGAAGGCTCGCAGAACCAGCTCCGCAAATACCATCAGAAACTCCAGAATGTCAAGATGGTACTCATCTCGCATCTCCATGGCGACCATTTCTTTGGCCTTCCCGGACTGCTCTCCACCATGCATCTGCTGGGGCGCACCGAACCTATCACGGTCTATGCCCCCAGTGGAGGACGCGAAGCCATAGAGCTATTGTTCTCAGTCTCCGGTACCGACCTCCGTTTCCCTGTTGAATTCAAGGTACTCGACTTTGCAGAGCCGACAGTTATCTTGAAAGAACGTTTCTACAACATCACGGCCTTCCCCATGCGTCATTCCCTGCCCTGCTACGGATTCCTTATCGCCGAGGAGCAGCCCCTGCTCAATCTCAAACCGATGTCGCGCATCCGCTACAATTTGTCCAACGTCGACTGTGTGCGTGCGAAACAAGGCGAGGATATCGAGCTTGAAGATGGTACAATCCTGAAGAATAGCGAGCTGACCATGCCACCGCGGCAGCCACGCAGCTATGCATACTGCTGCGACACGGCTTTCGATGAGAGCCTCATCCCGATAGTGCATGGCGTCGACCTGCTCTGTATGGAAAGCACCTTCGACGAGGCATTCAAGGCTATGGCCGAGGAGCGGTGCCACTGCACAGCGTCGCAAGCCGCCACCATAGCACGAAAGGCCGAAGTCCGTAGGCTAATGCTTACGCATTTCTCCGCACGCTATCGTGACGTGGAACCCCTTATTGCCGAAGCCCGCAGCATCTTTCCCGACACTATGGCCGCCGAAGATGGATTGACATATCAAATTGAGAAGTGAGAAGTGAGAATAGAGAAGTGAGAATAGAGAAGTGGAATTATTGACAAGCACTCAAGCACTTAAGCACTCAAGCAATCAAACAATCAAGCAATCAAACAATCAAGCAATCAAACAATCAAGCAATCAAACAATCAAGCAATCAAACAATCTTATGTCCGATCTGTTATTGCAACTGAATGAGGCACAACGTGATGCTGCCGCCTGTACCGAGGGGCCTGTGATGATTATCGCCGGTGCCGGTTCAGGCAAGACCCGTACGTTGACCTACCGCATAGCACACCTCATCGAGAAGGGCATCGACCCTTTCCATATTCTTGCTCTCAC
>JAFSKP010000013.1 GCA_017448905.1 Bacteroidales bacterium
TTAAACCATAAACCTTAAACCATAAACCTTAAACCTTAAACCATAAACCTTAAACCATAAACCTTAAACCATAAACCTTAAACCTTAAACCATAAACCTTAAACCATAAACCTTAAACCATAAACCTTAAACCTTAAACCTTACATATGACATAGGTCAGAAGCGGATGATGTTCTTGTACTTCACTTCCTTGACAGGACCAAACTGCTTAAGTTCCTTCACTTTGAACTGTTTGGCGCTGCCCGAAATCAATGTGATGAACGGGCGTCCTTTGACATATTTGTCGTGGAAAGCCCGCAGTTTGCCATATTTCATGTTGCGGATCTGGTTTGTGATTTCAGCACGTGGGTCGCTCTCAAGCTTCTCTTCTTCAACCCAGTAGCGAACCTGTCCGGGAATGCCACGGAAAGTGTAGTAGCTGCTGTTACGCACCGAGATGAGGTAGTCGCGACAGAGGTCGAATTTTTCCTCACGGTCGGGGAAGTTCACCATGAGCTCTTTCATGGCCGAGATGCCATCTACCGTCTTGTCGCACTGCGTGCCGAGATAGGCATAGAAATAAGCGGGTATGCGGTTGAGCCTGTCGTATGAGAAATAACCGTAGGTGCTGTATCCAAGAGAGCGGAACTCACGGATTTCCTGGAAGAAGACGGAGTTCATGCCGCCGCCCATATACTCGTTGAACATGGCGCATGCGGCACGGTCCTCCTTATAGTCGAAAGTAGAGGAGGGCATATAGAGGTCGATGTCGCTCTTGAGGAACTTCTTGTTGGAGACATAGTAGACAGTGTCGCCCGTGAAGGTTCCGGGTTTGCGGATACGCTTGGGCATGACGGTGACCTCGTCGCGTACCAGGCCGTTGCTGCGCAACATCTGGACCACGTGCTCCAGGTCGCTGTTGCCGACGAAGGTGACATATCCGTCGCGACCGAACATGTTGTTAAGCAGCATCATCAGATCCTCGCCTTTCATCTTTTTGATTTCCTTGATGGTGGCATGGTCGAGATAGGTCGATTTGTCGCCATACATCACATATTCGTAGAGGGCGCTCCTCCATATCGATGCCTCGTTCTTGGCTGCTTTTTTCGATGCTTCGAGTTCCTCGACAACATTCTTAAGCTGTTGTTCGTCGTGGCGCGGGTTGCGGAGTTTTCTCATCGCCAAGTCCACAATCTTGTCCATATTCTTCTCTAACCCACTTATGGTGATAGAGCTGTAATCGTTGCCGACACCGACATAGAAAGAGCCGCCGAGACGGTCCATCTCTATATTGTACTGCTCCAACGTCATTTCCTCGGCACCGATCTTGTCGAAATAGCCGGCTGCCTGACTGGCGTTGTGGTTGTCGAAGTCACCATAGTGATAATTGATGGTGAGGCTGAAGAGCTCGTTCTTGTCGTTGCGGCTGGCATAGAGGTTACAATTCTTGGTGACGGGCAGGGTGGTCACATCTTTTTTGAAGTCGATAACCTGAGGCTTGATTTCATCGACTTTGCGTTCGGCTATATGCTTCGCGAAGGCGGTCTGCTCACCCTTGTTCTGTGCCTCGAGGTGGTCCCAGTCGGGCTTGATGGATGGAGCCTTGTCGGGGAAGCCCATCTTGGAACGCACTATGGTGCAGTGGTCGCGGTCGTAGTATCGCTTGACGACATCAATGATTTCCTCGCGGGTGATTTGCTGCAGCCGCCGGCCTTCTTCGAGCCATTTGTCATAGCTGCTCCTCTTCATCTCGAGGCTCTGAATGAGGCTGGCAATGCTGGAGTAGGACTCCAACTGACGCTGCCGCGAGACGTAGCTGTTCATCTTGATGCTCTCAAGCAGCTCGTCGCTGAAGCGACCCTCCTTGACGGAGTCGATGGCCGCCCATATCAGCTCTTCGGCCGCCTCATGCTTCTGTCCCACCAGCTTGGGGATATAGATCATGGCGTTCAGGCCGGCGTCCTCAAGCGACATGTTCATCAGCTGGGCAGCCATCAGCTTGCCGTTTGTGGCCAGTTCGTCGAGACGGCCGTTGCCGCCGCTCAATATCGAACTGGCTACGTCGAGCAGCAGCTCGTCGGGGTCATTCTGCCTCACCGAGGGGAAAAGCATGAGGCCGACCTTGATGGGGGTCTGCTTGACATTCTTGACGATGCATTGCTCGAACTGGGGCAGCTTGTATTTGGGTTCCCTGACCGGAATGCCACTGGGCCAGATGCTGAAATACTTCTCAGCCAAGGCAAGTGCTTCCTTTGTGTCGAAGTCGCCGACAAGGATGAGAGCCATATTGGAAGCCACGTAGTATTTGTCGTAGAACTTCTTCATTGCCGACGGCTGTGGGTTTTTGAGGTGTCGGTCGTGGCCTATGACATCACGGCTGTAGGGGTGCTCGCCGAAAGCCTCGGTGAAGATGTTACGCTGGAAGGTGTACATCATCTCGTTGGCATAGATGTTGCGTTCCTCGTAGACGGCCTCCAGCTCACCCTGGAAAAGGCGGTAGACGGGGTTGCGGAAACGCTCGGCATAGACCTCCATCCAGTTCTCCAACTGGTTGCTGGGCAAAGTGTTGTGATAACATGTGACATCGTATGTCGTGAAAGCGTTGAGGCCGGTGCATCCCATCTGTTGCAGGATGGCATCGGTCTCGTTGGCAATGGCATATTTCGATGCGGCGATGTTCAGACGGTTGATTTCGAGCTGCAACTCGTGGCGGCGGGTTTCGTCGCCGGTCTGCTGTATCTGGTCGTAAAGGTCGCTGATGCTGTCGAGGATGGGTTTCTCCTTTGCCCAGTCGGTGGTGCCGATGCGGTCGGTACCCTTGAACATGATATGCTCGAAGTAGTGGGCCACACCAGTGGCGGCGGTATCCTCGTTCTTGCTTCCGGCATGGACCATCACCGCACCGTAGATTTTGGGTTGCGAGTGTTCCTCGACCATAATGACTTTCAATCCGTTGCTCAAGAAGTGGGTCTCCACCTTGAGAGGCTTCTGCTGTGCATTCAGCGACAACAGGCCGCATAGAAAAAAGGTAAAAAATATGGATGTTTTTTTCATTGTGTATTGTTTTCTGGATTATCTAGACTGTCTAGAATCTCTAGATTTCTAGTTGACTTTTATTGGCTTGATTCCATCGTGAAGATATGCCGACAGCTGTGCGATGGCGACGCGCTCCTGCTGCATGGTGTCGCGGTGGCGGACGGTGACGCTGCCCGTGGTGAGCGTGTCATTGTCGACGGTGATGCAATAGGGTGTCCCGATGGCATCCTGCCGACGGTAGCGGCGACCGATGGCGTCCTTCTCGTCATACTGGAGCATGAAGTCGTATTTCAGCAGGTCGACAATCTCGCGGGCCTTCTCGGGCAGTCCGTCCTTCTTGACAAGGGGCAGCACGGCAGCCTTGTAGGGTGCCAGCACGGGAGGCAGGCTCAGCACGGTACGCACACTGCCGTCCTCCAAGGTCTCGTCCTTCAGGCCATGGCTGAAGATGGCAAGGAAGGTGCGGTCGACGCCTATGGAGGTTTCGATGACATAAGGCGTGTAGTTCTCGTTCAGCTCGCTGTCGAAGTACTGCAACTTCTTGCCGCTGAACTCGCTGTGGCGCGAGAGGTCGAAGTCGGTGCGGCTGTGGATGCCCTCCAGTTCCTTGAACCCGAAGGGGAACTCGAACTCTATGTCGGTGGCTGCATTGGCGTAATGGGCCAGCTTCTCGTGGTCGTGGTAGCGGTACTTCACGGCGGGGATGCCCAAGGCGAGATGCCAACGCAGGCGTTCCTCTTTCCAGTATTTGAACCACTCCAGCTCCGTTCCGGGACGGACGAAGAACTGCATCTCCATCTGCTCGAACTCGCGCATACGGAAGATGAACTGGCGTGCCACTATCTCGTTGCGGAAAGCCTTGCCTATCTGCGCTATGCCGAAGGGAACCTTCATACGCCCGCTCTTCTGCACGTTGAGGAAGTTGACGAAGATGCCTTGGGCGGTCTCGGGACGCAGATAGAGCGTGTCGCTGTCGTCGATGACCGAGCCCATCTTGGTGGCGAACATCAGATTGAACTGGCGTACGTCGGTCCAGTTGCGGGTGCCGCTGATGGGACAGACGATGCCGAGGTCGAGGATGAGTTGCTTCAGTCCTGCCAAATCGTTGGCATTCATCAACTCTGCATACTTGGCATGGATTTCGTCAATCTGTTTCTGGTGTTCGAGCACGCGTGCGTTGGTGGTTACAAACTGCTGACGGTCGAAAGCGTCGCCGAAACGTTTGGCGGCCTTGTCGCACTCCTTCTTGATTTTCTCCTCAATCTTGGCGATGTGGTCTTCGATCAGCACGTCGGCACGGTAGCGTTTCTTGCTGTCCTTGTTGTCGATAAGGGGGTCGTTGAAGGCATCGACATGGCCGGAGGCTTTCCAAATCCTCGGATGCATGAAGATGGCCGAATCGAGCCCGACAATGTTCTCGTGATATTGCACCATCGACTTCCACCAATACTGCTTGATGTTGTTTTTCAGCTCCACGCCGAGCTGGCCGTAGTCATAGACAGCCCCCAGGCCGTCGTAAATCTCGCTTGAAGGGAAAATGAAGCCGTACTCCTTGGCATGAGAGACGACTTTCTTGAACATATCTTCTTGATTTGCCATAATTGATTGCTTGATTGTTTGAATGTTTTTGGAATTGTAATCAAAGTGCAAAAATACGTTTTTTTTTGCTGAAATGATTATTTATGTATTTTTGCAAAGAATTCTTCTTTCGAAGTCATTAATTAACAGCATAACAAACAAATAGTTATAGCAATGAGAAAATTTTTGAGAACAACCATTTTGGCACTTGCTCTCCTCGCTGCCTCATCGGCATTCGCCCAAGTGAGCCACGGCGGAGAACCCCTCTTCAACCATAGCATGGCCAAAGTCACAACCAACACCCGCTATCTGCCCACCATCGACAATGCCCAACTCCTACAGCAGGACATCGACGGCGTGAAAGGTGCCGGTCCCATGCGTGTCGGCATCGGACAGAAGTGCAACATCGATGTGCTCGCTGACGCCCAAAAGACAAAGGATGCCGACGGCATGCATTTCATGCTGGCCGTCCAGTCGCCCGGAGCCACATTTGTGGGACTGGCATTCTCTGCTTTCGAGCTGGCCGAAGGCGCGGAACTCTTCATCTACGACCAGTCGGGCGAGTTCGTCCTTGGCAAGTACGTCAAAAGCGACGTCATGGACGACGGACGTTTCGTAACGCAGGCCGTACCCGGAAGCACCGCCTACATCGAATACAACGTGCCTGCCGGCACTGACCCCGGAAAACTGCAGATCTCCAGTGTACGCCACGGATACAAGGACATCTTCCAGATGATAGAGGACACCTACGACGAAGCCGAAGCCAACATGAAAGGCCAGCACGGCAACGCCGATGGCAACTGCCACATCAACGTGAAATGCCCTGAGGGCGACGACTGGCGCGACCAGATACGCTCCGTCGTGGCCATAGAGATTATCGCCAACACCAACTATGGGCAGGTTACATTCATGTGCAGCGGCGCCCTCGTCAACAACACCCGCCAGGACCGCACCCCCTACGTCCTCTCGGCATTCCATTGCCAGGACGAGAGTGCCATGCTGTCTGACCTCCGCGAATACTATCCTAACATCCAGATCACCGGTCTGGACTTCATCTTCTACTTTCTCTACGAGACCGTCTCATGCAACAGCACCTCCGGCGTCGGGAACAAGTCGGTGTCGGGCGGCGACATTGTGGCCAAATACAGCTACAGCAGCGGCAGTGACATGCTGCTCCTGAAGCTCAGAAGTGATGTGCCCGACGCCTACACCCCATACTACGCCGGATGGGACAGAAACAGTGTCTCGTCACCCCAGCCGGGTTCATGCATCCACCATCCCGGCGGCGACTTCAAGAAGATTTCCATTCCCCGAGCCATCTCCAACAGCAGTTATTACCCCAATTTCTACCGTGTCTCCTGGTACACCGGGACACAGATGAAAGGTGTCACCGAGCAGGGTTCGTCGGGCTCACCGCTCTTCAACGCCAGCAAACGCATCATCGGCCAGCTCTATGCCGGAAGCAGCTATTGCGACCAGCCCGATGGCGACGACTACTACGGCAAAGTGAGTGTCTCATGGGAAGGAGGCGGACTGGTCACCAACCAGCTCAAAAACTGGCTCGACCCCGACAACACAGGTGTCAGCACCCTTGACGGCATCAACTACAAGGACGAGGATCCCCTAGCCATAAACACCACGCTACAGAACAAGCCGTTCACCGTCTACCCCAACCCCTCGAATGGGATGGTGAGGTTCGACATCGACTTCATAGGCTCCGCCGACTACAAGGTCTTCGACCTCAGCGGCCGCTGCGTGAAAGAGGGCACGACGGTGCTCACCTCCACAGTGCAGAGCATCGACCTACGCTCGCTACCCAAAGGCAGCTACACTCTCTCACTCAAAGCCGGCTCACGCACCTACAGCACCCAGGTGGTGGTCAAGTGATTAGTGATTAGTGAAAGGTGATTAGTGATTAGTGATTAGTGATTAGTGAAAGGTGATTAGTGATTAGTGATTAGTGATTAGTGATTAGTGATTAGTGATTAGTGAAAGGTGAAATTATTGACGACGTAAACCCTAAACCTTAAACCTTAAA
>JAFSKP010000097.1 GCA_017448905.1 Bacteroidales bacterium
AACTGTTCAAAATCAAGTATTTCCTTCAATGCTGGTAGAGGGTTGCCCATATCGGATAATTCCTGGAGGGTGAATTCTTTATCAAACAAGCCAACTTCTTGATTATTACGATATTTCATGATTGGATTTTTTTTTGATTACGATACAAAAATACGAAGAAAAATCCAATCTAACAAATTATTTAACAATTATTTAATTAATAGAACTCCCCTATAAAAGACACCTGTTTGTTTATCCCTTGAATCGCTGTATCGGTTTACAAACATTATTAGAGACAACACCATTCAGCGTTGCAATAATAACCCACATGAACACAAGAGAGACCCCTTTCCATGAGTCTCTCTTGTTATTATTCTCTCTTTTTTTTACGTGGCCGTCGGAAGATGAAGAGGGCGAAGAGGATGAGAGCGACGACCATGATGCCCATGGAGATGATGGTGTCGGTGAGGCTCTGGGGAGCGAACCCCATGAGGAGAAGCACAGGGAATCCGAAGGCGAGAGCAGGGATGGTCTGAAGCACCAGGTTGTTGGCAGCGGGAGTCTCGAAACGGGGGTCTATCTCGCGGAGCAGGATCATACCGTTGCTGGCGGTACCGGTGAGCATGCCGAACATGGAGAAGAATCCCTCGTAGACATAGTCTGGATAGAGCTTCTTGCAGCAGCGCAGCACATACCAGAAAGTGACGACGGCACCCAGCGTACAGACGAGGATGAGCGGCAACCAGAGGCCACGAAGGTTGTTGAAGTCGATGGCTGCAGTGCCGGCGACAATCATGAAGTCGAAGCAGGTGCCGGCGATGCGGTCGAGGGTGTAGTTGTTGATATACTCACGCTGCATGAGGTTGCTCTTGCGCAGGCGGCCGATAATCCATTTGACGAGGACGCCGAGCAGCGTACCCCACAGGAAGTTGAAGCCCCACACCAGCGGCTTGAGGGTCTTGACACCAAAGTCGCCAAGGTCGAGCTGCTGGATACCGAACATCAGGAGAAACACCAAGGCATAGACAAGCAAGACGAGGCAGAGCTGAACAGTGAGCTTGTCGATGGATTCAGAATGCGGAATCTCGCCCTCCGACTCGTAATCCGCCAGAGTATAACGTTCCACAAAAGTCTCACCGCTGATGTTAAGCTTACCTCGACGGCGGAGGATATTCATAAAAACTACGCCCACAAGGCTGCCCACGATGAAGCCTGTGGCAGCGATGCTGAGACCGAAGTCTGAACCATGGAATGTTATACCCTGGTCGGCAGCCCACTGCGAGAATGTGGTTCCGAAGTTTAGCGCTTGTCCGGGTCCCTGGCCGTAACCCATGGGGAGCAGCAGACCGGCGGAATAGAAGAAGTCCGACTTATTGACCCACATGAAGAAGGGAACGGTGACAAGCAGACCAGCAAGTCCTTGCAAGATGTAGGTGCTGGCGGTGACAGCACCCGTCTCGACGACTTTCATCGTCGAAGTAGCACTCTTTATCTTCTTATTTTTAAGAGCCATGGCAACAAAGCCAAGACCGAGGGCATGGTAGGTGACCACCTCCATGGCATGACGGTCGACAAGGCTGGAGAAAGCACCTATCGGCTTAAGACACAATATTATTAGACCTGCGAGAAGTGCCGACGGCAGCAGGCTGCGTCTGAAAATCGGCACGTTGCAACGGATAAGGTTGGCCACCAGCAAAGCGACAACGATGATAAAGAACTGGATAAGCCAGGACCAAGCAGAAAGATCAGCGAAAGAAGACATGGGGATATTGTTTAGAGTTTAAAGATGAGAGTTTAGAGTCAGTTGAAAGTTGAAAGTTAAGAGTTGAGATGGTAAGAAGAAATATCAGCAAAAAACAGTTTCTTAATAGTGCAAGAAGAATTACTCTTTTGGTACTAAAAACTAACGAAATGATTGGCATCAATAGGTTTTTCAAGAACATTTTTGCGGAACCAAGCAGTGTCAGCCCACGTGACATATTGGTTTTGGCCTCCAACATTTATATTCTCTTCAATGGTGTAATGATTCTCAACATATTTTTTTTGAATGAACGGTATCTGAATGTACTTATCATACGGATTCCAACAAACGACTAAACTATCGTCAATATCCTGATTACCTGCATTCCAATCGTCTCTTGAAGTAGATAAATACCTTATCTTTTCTGGATAAAATATACGTCCTTTAACAGCCCACATATAATAACCTCCTCCCATAGGATATGGTTTTTGAAGCCATTCCTGTTTCCATCCCGCATGCCACGCATTATCGTGATAGACCTCACAACTGTCGCAGAAATGACAAATCAACAGGATTGGAACTACTTCTTCAAAATAGTCTTCATCAGGGAAAAAAGGGCAACCTTGAAGAAATAGTACAAGTATACCACCCAGAATAAAACAGACAAATTTCTTCGTTTTCATCATAATTTCATACAACATAATAATTCATTTTATTATCAACTTTGCAGTCTTGACATACTTTCCAGAACGAACGTTCACGAAATAGGTGCCTGGACTAAATTGCGTTGCATCTATGTAATAAATAGGGTTATTGACTTCATGGTCATGCATACAAGGTTCACCTTTTGCATTATACAATATGACTTCACATTTTTTCATACCGAATAAGTCTATCGAGAACCATCCTGAAACAGGATTCGGTTTGATAATTAGAGGCGCACTATCCTCGGCATAATCCTTCTTTGCCATTCTCGTTTCAGAGTTGCCACTTGTCATTTCCCTTGAATTGATACGGAAAGTGTGCTGTAGTGCGCGTCCATAGTTATTTTTGAAACGTACCGTGCAGTCATACGTGAGCGAAGGGTCGTAGTCATAATCTCGACACCATATACGGGCAGGGTTGTCCCTGACAAGTCCTGCCGTCTGATACTTGATATTGCTGTCCAAATCGCGGACTGTCAACTCATAGGAATTAGCATTTCGCACTGATATATATAGTCCATCACTCTCATCCTCAATCGTAGTCGGCCACTCGTTGACAATTATTGGCATTCTGTTTACAAGTCCAGTATCAATAGAGGCACTGAACTTGCATCCCTCTTTTGCCTCAAATCCCGGCTTCAGCACTATCTCTTTGCCAGCAACCAATGTGAGCTCTGCACCGGATTCAACAACAAGGCTCTCTCCATCGTCAGGCAACGACATATCCCTCAATGACAGTTCATAGTCCGTCTTCGATATTCTATCATAAAAAGCCTTGTTAACCAAGGTGTCACTATACGTTGGAGAGATACCGACAAAAGCGGTTTTATGAGAGTCATAGTTATAATGACTACTGCCATAAACAAAATCGATATCATGTAATTCCACAAAGATGTTCTCCCAATTGTCCCCCCAGCCAATGTTTATATGAAATAAGTTAATGTCATTCCGTAAATATCCATCAACCACAAAGTAATGTCCGTGTAATGGATAATTCTTGTATCCACAGATAATCACCGGGCGTTGGTTGTCGATTTCAGAACGAATTAGTTCTATCCATGAGTAGCTATAATCCCAGAACGACCTTGATGCCATCGTCACCTGTTTATATCCAAAAAGATGCCAGGCACTGAGGACATTGGGTTCTGTTGCAAAAGTTCCGCCACAGGTATACACCGCACTTGAAGCAGTGCCTAAGTCTTTCAGCAGATATGCTATTGCATCTGCTTTCCTCACATCCGTTGTATCATCAATTCTGTTGGGCATCAAATTCCAGTTGTATCCTCCACGGTAGGAATAAGGGGATTTCTTGGGCCATTGCCAGTACCACATCACCTGCCCCATAGCCACTGGGCCACACCCCGCAGGGGGGAGTTCACAGACACAATCATTAAATAAGCCCATCAATGGATTCCAAGTAGGTGCAAACTTGTTATATGATTTATCCAAACAATTCGGATTATCATTAACAAGCTTTTGTTGCCATCTTATTTTTCCGCGAACCTCATTATTGTCCAGCAACAATACGTCTGACTCGTAGCCACTGCGAGGCAAAAGCCGATTAGAGAGCAAACTGTCCCAACCAGAATGACGAGAAGTCCTGTCTCTGTTCTCGTTTCTATATGCACAAATTTGTTCTCTGTATTCCCCGAAAATAATTTTCAGAGCCTCTGGCATTTCGTCCACAGTGTCGAAGACGCCGCTGAAACTCACTGCCAGCACAGGATTAGCATCGTAGATTCCTGACAGCATTATCCAACCGCCGCCGGACATATTAACGACGTACATGTCCGGACAATCCTGTGAGCCATAGACAATGGCAGAACCTATTGGCACCTTGCTCAAGCCCTGTTTTGCAAAATAGTTTGATGCACATTCTTTAGCATCGCGCAAAGATGCAGTTTGAGCGAAGGCCGTTCCACAGAACAAGAACAGCGATAGAAAAATCCTCAACATAATAGAGTGATTAAAGCGAGACATTATGATTTGCATTACTTACGTATGCATCTATGACATTTTTTCGGAACCATGCAGTGTCGGCCCACGATATATATTCATTGTTTGGAGGGGATACAGAAGAATCCTTTATAATGGTAATATAATCTTTAACGATGTCCATCTGGAAGCGACGAATGAAAATATAATCATCTTCAAATGGATCTTCACAAACAATCAGACTGTCGTCAACACACTGATTGCCTGCGTTCCACTCTTCTCTTGTTGTCGAAAGAAATAACGCACTTCCCGGGAAGAAATAACGACCAGACAGAGTCCACATATAATAGCCATCACCCATCGGATATGGTTTTTGTAGCCACTTCCATGGACAAGGATCGTTGTGAGACTTGATAAATGCATTATCGTAATAAATTTCATTTCCCTCCTTAAATTTACATATCTCCAATTCAGGATACAGCTCGGGGAAGTCACCGTCTTCCAGGAAGCCGGGGCAACCCTGCAGCGTAAGGCCGAAGATACTGATAAGAATGAAATAAGGTATTCTTTTCATTTCTCAAGGGCTGAAGATAATTATTCGGCGGGGGCTTCGGCGGGAGCCTCGGCTGCTACAGTCTCATCGGTTGCGGCGGGTTCTACGGCCTCGGGAACCTCTTTCTTGAACGGCAGGCCTACATATTTCAGCGTATTGGTGAAGTAGAGGGCGCAGAAGATGCCTGCGAGAACCACGAGGGTGATGAGGCACTTCTTCCAGAAGGGCATCTTCTTGTCGGCATAAGGATCGGGCATAGTGACGAGCGGATACTTGGCCAGGCTGGTCAGCGTGGCACCGAAACCGGTGTTGATGCGCACCTGGGCATTGATGGCCCAGCCGTTGGCGTTGAGCACCGGACCGAGGTTGCGGCGGCGGAGCTTCGACCATGCAATGAACATCGAAGGACCGGAGACGACAAGCACGATGCCGATGATAAGTAGCGGCAGGTTGTACCACTTCTCGGTGATGGCGCTACCCAAAGAGGTGAGTGCCGACATGATGAAGCCTATAGCCATACCGATGGCAGCGAAGATACCGGCAAACTTGGCGATATCGAAGGGTGTCTTCTTCTCGCCTTCTGTAGCCGGAACCTTCGCCGTTTTCGGGTCGTCGGCAGCAGCGGCGATGTTGGTCTGTGCGTTGGTGAGGGCACCGTCGGTCTTGTTGACCAGGTTGTCCATCGAGGACTGTTCCTTCTCGGCGGCGGACTTGTTGATTTTCTCGGTAATCCAGTTCCAGAGCTTCTTGTAGGGCGACCAGAAAGCCTGACGGATGGAGATAGGGTTGTCGACAATCTTGGTGACCGTGGCATCCCAGTCCTGACCGTTGCGGTCGTAGAAGATAGCGTTCTTGCCGACACGGAGGTCGTCGATGTCGCCGTCGGTGAGGGCCGCCACGATGTCCATCTCGGCCGCCTTTACCTTCGAGGTGCAGTGGCAGTAGATGAGGAACATGCCGCTGAGACCTGCGCCGTCGGCCTGCTTGCCCATGTCGGTGACCTTGATGCAGAGTTCGCAGCAGCGCTGGTCGATATAGAGCTGCCCTGCCTGGAAGACAGCCAGTTTCTCTTTGTCGCGGGTATAGAAGTCGGCAAAGACAACATAGTTCTTCAGCAGCTTATAGAAGTCGCGGTAGATGAGCAGGAACTTGTTGACCAGCTTGATATCGGCGGCCTCCTCCTCGGTCTCCTTGTCGAAGGTCTCAATCTTGGCGGTCTTGTCGTCGGCAAGACCAGCGACATAGGCATCGAGCTTGGCGACAATGGCGTTCCACTGGGCCTCGTCGATAGCGTCAGCCTCGGGATAGTCGGCAGCGACGGTCAGACCGCACATCTTGTCGAAAGCAGCTTGCCAGGCAGGGTTGACGCCCTTATGGATAAAGAGTTTTTGCTCCTTGTTGGGGCGTGCCAGGGGGTATTCGGCAATCTGGTCGGCACAGGTGGCGAGGTTCTTCTCGCTGATGGCCTGTATCTTCTCTACCGAGACATCGACGGCCTCATGGCAGTCCTCATCGAAAGCTATGAGCTTGCAGCGCATGAAGTAGTCGGCCACCTTGTCCTTGATGGCACCCACGGCGGCAATGGCATCGTCGGTATTGTCGCCATATGGACGCTCGTCGACAGTGGCGGCGATAGCGTCGTCCTTGGCTTTTACTTTCTCGGCAAGAGCCTCTTTGGCCGCAGCAACGTCGGCCAAGGAGACCTCATCCTTTTCGACATTCAACTTGGCAAGCATACGTTTGGCCGAAGCGATGATGGCTGCGCCATTCTCGTCGTCCCCGTTGAGGTCGGCAAGAGCGATATGGTCGGCACCGTCGAGAATCTTGTCGGCATCTTTCACCGCCCCTGTAAGCCATTTCGAAGCCGTAACAACCTCATTGACACGAATCTTACCATCACCATCAATATCCATAAGACCCAACGTCTCTTCATCGAACTCCAGGCCTTTGACAGGACAACTGAGAACAGTCCACAGTTTCTGATCCAGCTCGTCGAGATGGGCGATGTCTGCACCGTTGTTGATGGTCACTCGTGTGACTCCACCAATGGAAGCATATTTCCAATCATAACCTTTGTCCTTTGCAGGAAGAATGTTCATTTTTGACATAATATTTTATATTTTAATCATTTATAAACAAAACAAAAACAATCGTCACGGTGCAAATTTACATTTTTTTTGTTAAAAAAAGAAAAAAATGTTCCAAAGCCAAAAAAAAACGTAATTTTGGATTTTGAAGTGCAAAAGAACACTTGTTATAACAGAAAGAAACACAAATAAATAAACAATAGATATGAAAATATTAGTTCTTAATTGCGGCAGTTCGTCAATCAAATATCAGCTGATAGACATGGCGAACAATGCCCAGGTCATGGCAAAAGGATTGTTGGAACGCATCGGTCTCGAAATGGGCGAGTTCACCCACAAGTGGAACGGACAGAAACACTATGAGCAGCTTCCGATTCCCAACCATACCGAAGGTATCAAGATTGTTCTCAAGGCTTTGACCGACGAAAAGATTGGCGTCATCAAGGATCTGAAGGAAATCGGTGCCGTCGGCAACCGCGTAGCCCACGGCGGCGAGATCTTCAAGGACAGCTGCCTCGTCACCGACAAGGTCATCGAGCAGATCAAGAGCCTCGAGCACCTCGCTCCTCTCCATACCCCCGGCAACCTGGCCGGCATCTATGCCATGCGCGAGGTGCTGCCCGGCGTGCCTCAGTCCGTGGTCTTCGACACCGCTTTCCACAGCACGCTGCCGCCGAAGAGTTTTCTCTATGGCCTGCCCTACGAACTCTATGAGAAACACGGCATCCGCCGCTACGGCTTCCACGGCACTAGCCACAAGTTCGTGGCCGAAAAAGCCGCCAAGATGATTGGCAAAGACTGGAACGACCTGAAGATTATCAGCTGCCACCTCGGCAGCGGCGCCTCCATCGCCGCCATCGACCACGGCAAGAGCGTGGACACCACCATGGGTATGACAGCTCTCGAAGGACTCATCATGGGCTCGCGCTGCGGCGATGTCGACCCCGGCGTCATCCTCTACCTCATGGACCTCGGCTACGACAGCAAAGCCCTCACCAAACTGCTCTACAAGCAGAGCGGCCTCATCGGCATCAGCGGCGACAAGCAGGACATGCGCGACATCCGCGCCGGTCGCGATGCTGGCGACGAGCGTGCCACCTACGCTTTCGACATGTTCGCACAGAAAGTGAAGAAATACATCGGCGGCTACATGGCCGAGATGGGTGGCTGCGACCTGTTGCTCTTCACCGGCGGCATCGGCGAGAACGCATGGTTCATGCGCCGTCCTATCCTTGAAGGACTGGAATGCCTCGGCATCGACATCGACTTCTCGAAGAACGACAACGTCATGGGCGAGGATGTCATCCTCAGCACGTCCAAGTCGAAGATGGCCGTAGTGGTCTGCACCACCGACGAGGAGTATGTCATAGCCAGCGACACCTATCGATTAGTGAATGGTGAATAGTGAATAGTGAATGGTGAATAGTGAATGGTGAATAGTGAATAGTGAATGGTGAATTGTGAATTGTGAATTGTGAATTGTGAATTGTGAATAGTAAATGGTGAATGGTGAATAGTGAATGGTGAATAGTGAATGGTGAAAAGAATGAGGGAATCGGTTATTGCACCGGTTCCTTTTTTTTGTGCTAAAATAATAAATCCAAGCGATTGCCGTTAGTAGGGGTTGATATGGCTAATCGAAGACGAAATATAATCCTTTTTATTCTGCTTGTTGCAGGATGCGGGTACGTGCGTGCACAGGTGCAATATCTGGCCGGATTCGACAAAAAGAAGGTACACTACGGCATACAGATAGGCTACACGCAGTCGAAATTTGAGGATGCCTACACCCTCGACGACGAGGTACGCGAGCAGATGTACGGCTCGGGGTCGTACTACACGCCCGGCTTCCACCTCGCCGTGCTGGCCGACCTGAGGCTCGGCAACTACTTCAACTTGCGCGTGTTGCCAGGACTGACACTCATCAACCGTACACTCAACTACTACTGGTCGCCCGAATACCTCATGTCGCACCCTGGAGCCGACAAGAAACGCAACGTCGAGTCGGTATACGGAGAAATACCCATCGATATCAAGTTCCGCGCATTCCGCTGGCGCAACTTCCGCCCCTACCTCACCGCCGGCGGCAGCTACGGCTTCGACTTCGCATCCATGCGCAACAACAAGAACAACAACGACCAGTCTATCATCCGCCTCAACACCAGCGACCTGCGATACACGATGGGTGTCGGCCTGGACTTCTATATGCGTTACGTGAAATTTGCGATAGAGATGAAAATGACCTTCGGCATCTCGGATCTGAAAATACCTGACGACGACCTCTACACACGTTCCGTGGACTTCATAAACACCAGGACTTTCATGCTCGGATTCACCTTCGAAGGATAAGTCGAATTGAAAATTGATAATTGAAAATTGAAATCAGTCGAGCTAAATCTTACGCCGGAGGAGTATTACAACGAGAGGCTGCTTTACGAGGCGGCGGGGCACGCGGTGGGCGTCGATGCCGACGGGATTTCGCATGTTGAGGTGGTGAAGCGGAGTCTGGATTCACGGCGAGGCGTTCGCTATCGCTGTCGGGCTGAAGTGTATATGGCTGGCGAGACTTTCGCGTTGCCCGACTACATTTCGCGTTATCAGGACTGCTGCAAGGGGTGTCGCGTGGTCATCGTCGGTGCCGGTCCGGCAGGGCTTTTCGCGGCATTGCACGCCTTGGAGCTGGGACTGAAACCCATCATCGTGGAACGCGGCAAGGCGGTAGAAAACAGAAAGAAAGACATCACGTCACTGGTCCGCAACGGACGTGTCGACGGAGACAGCAACTGGTGCTTCGGCGAAGGTGGTGCAGGCACCTACAGCGACGGCAAGCTCTACACTCGCAGCACCAAACGCGGCGACGTGGGGGCTGTTCTACGCAAGTTCGTCGAACATGGCGCCGACCCCAAAATCATGATTGACGCCCACGCTCATATCGGCACCGACCGACTGAGCCCCATCATCGCCAAGATGAGGAAAACCATCATCGGCAATGGAGGCGAGATACATTTCGGATGCCGCGTCGCCGATCTGCTTGTGGATGACGAGATGGATGTCCTTGGGGTGCGGCTTGCCGACGGAAGCAGTGTGGAAGGCGAGGCTGTCATTCTCGCCACCGGTCATTCGGCACGCGACATCTACGAGCTGTTCTACAGCAAAGGGTGGCTGCTTGAGGCAAAGCCCTTCGCCATGGGCGTTCGCGTGGAGCACCCTCAACAGCTTATCAACGAGATACAATACCACAGCAAGCATTTCTCCCCTCTCCTACCCCCGGCGGCCTACAGCCTCACCACGCAGGTTCTCCCAAACATTCAAGCACTCAAGCATTCAAGCACTCAAGCACTCAAGCAATCGCACAATCCCCACGGGGTCTTCTCGTTCTGCATGTGTCCAGGCGGCGTGATTGTACCTGCCGCAACCGCTGACGGCGAACAGGTGGTCAACGGCATGAGCAATGCCAGCCGCAGTTCGGCATTCGCCAACAGCGGGATAGCCGTGACCATATCACCCGAAGACGTGCCGGAATATACTCGGTTTGGATCCTTGGCCCTGCTACGTTTCCAGCAAAGTGTGGAGCAGCGTGTATTTGAGGTTGCCGGTGGTGGACTACGAGCCCCCGGACAACGGCTCACCGACTTCTGCGAACGGCGTTCTACTGGTCGCCTCAACCGCAGCAACTACATGGGCGAATACGTGCATGGCAAGCTGGACGACATGCTGCCTCCATTTGTATGCGACTGTCTGCGACAGGCCTTCCGCGACTTCGGAGGCAAGATGCATGGGTTCTATACCGAGGAGGCTAGCCTGCTGGCTGTTGAGAGCCGCACCTCGTCGCCCGTACGCATCCCCCGCGACCGCGACACCATGCAACATCCACAGCTGCACGGTCTTTATCCCTGCGGCGAAGGAGCAGGATATGCCGGAGGCATCGTCTCTTCTGCCATCGACGGGATAAATGCCATAGAAAGGGCCTTTAAAGTAATGTCTAATGTTTAACGTTAACTAAGAGGATATCATTGACTATCAATAATTATAAAGACTTCATCGTTATAACTTGTTTATAAAACGTTGCAAAACGAGTTGTGAATTGTGAATTATGAACTTTGAACTAGTATCAGATTTTGCGCCCATGGGCGACCAGCCCGAAGCCATCAAGGAACTGGTGGATGGCATCCGCCGTGGGCAGCGGGCACAGGTTCTGCTGGGCGTCACAGGCAGCGGCAAGACCTTCACCGTGGCCAACGTCATAGCGCAGCTGAACCGCCCCACTCTGGTGATGAGCCACAACAAGACTCTGGCGGCACAACTCTACGGCGAGTTCAAGCAGTTCTTCCCGAACAATGCTGTCGAGTACTTCGTCAGCTACTACGACTACTACCAGCCCGAGGCATACATCCCCTCCACAAACACATATATTGAGAAAGACCTGGCTATCAACGACGAACTCGACAAGCTGCGTCTGCGCGCCTCGTCGGCACTGCTCAGCGGCCGCCGCGACGTCATAGTGGTCTGCTCGGTGAGCTGCATATACGGCATCGGCAACCCCACAGAGTTCAAGAAAGGAACCATCTACCTCAAGGTTGGCGACCACCTGACACGCGACAGCCTGCTTCTACGACTGCTCGACGCGCAATACACACGCAACGAGATCGAGTTCGTCAACGGCCGCTTCCGCGTGAAAGGCGACACCGTGGATGTCTTCCCCTCCTTCGCCGACTTCTGCTACCGCATAAGTTTCTGGGACGACGAGATAGAGACCCTCGAAACCTTCGACCCCGTCAGCGGACACAAACTCGAAACGCTGGATGAGATGACCATCTATCCCGCCAGCAACTTCCTCACTAACAAGGAGACCATGGCCGACGCTCTGCTACAGATTCAGCACGACATGTACGAGCGGCGCGACTACCTTCAGGAGATAGGCAAGCCCCTTGAAGCCAAGCGCCTCGAAGAGCGCGTCAACTACGACGTCGAGATGATACAGGAACTGGGCTACTGCAGTGGTATCGAGAACTACAGCCGCTACTTCGACGGTCGCGAACCCGGCAGCCGACCCTTCTGCCTGCTCGACTACTTCCCCGACGATTTCCTGCTCGTCGTCGACGAGAGCCACGTCACAATACCGCAGATAGGAGCCATGTACGGCGGCGACCGCAGCCGCAAGACCTCGCTGGTAGAGTACGGATTCCGTCTCCCCTCGGCGCTGGACAACCGGCCGCTGAAATACGAGGAATTCTACACCCTCACAGGGCAAACCATCTACATCAGTGCCACACCGGCCGACTACGAGCTGGGCGAAGCCGAAGGTGTCGTCGTGGAACAGGTGATACGCCCCACAGGTCTGCTCGACCCCGTTGTGGAGGTGCGTCCAGCCATCAACCAGGTCGACGACCTGCTGGAGCAGATTGAAGACACCGTCGACCAAGGCGAACGCGTTCTCGTAACCACCCTCACCAAGCGTATGGCCGAGGAGTTGAGCAGCTACCTTATCAATCTGGGAATCAAGACAGCATACATACACAGTGACGTCGACACCCTGGAGCGTGTCGAGATAATGCGTGACCTTCGCATGGGCGTCTACGACGTGCTGGTCGGCGTCAACCTGCTGCGCGAAGGCTTGGACCTGCCCGAGGTGTCGCTCGTGGCCATCCTCGACGCCGACAAGGAGGGTTTCCTGCGTAGCGACCGGGCTCTGATACAGACCATAGGCCGCGCAGCCCGCAACGTCCACAGCCGCGCCATCCTCTACGCCGATAAGATCACCGGCTCCATGCAACGGGCCATCGACGAAACCAACCGCCACCGCGAGAAGCAGATACGCTACAACATGGAGCACGGCATCGTGCCACGCCAGATAGTGAAGAGTACCGAAGCCATCATAGGACAGACCTCGGTCATCGAGATGGCAGCGGAGACAGCCGACGACATCCCCGTCGGACTCTCCGACAGCCTGGTCGACAAAGGAGCTGGACTCGCCGCCAGCCCCTACGCAATGAACACGCCATCACACAGCGGTCCAAAGCCACGGCCATACGACAACAAAACGAAACCGACACCCAGCGCCTGCGAAGGCGACGACTGGGAAACGGAGAGTGGTGAACGGGAAACGGGGAACGCAAGGCAATCCCCTGCTATCGAGACACGTTCGAAGGCACAACTGCGCAAGGACATCCGTGAGGCTCAACGCAAGATGCAGATGGCCGCCAAAGAAATGGACTTCCTCGCCGCCGCCAAGTACCGCGATGAGATCCGTGCAATGCAAGCCGCCCTCGACGACGCCCGAGGCGAATGATTCTGGTAATATTCTGTCCACTGACGAAACAGTTCCACCACATAACCACAAACACGATGAGAAAAAGAGTACCATTTCCACATGACTGTACAAGTCTGGTTTTCATTTTCATTTTTTTATCCTTCAACTCGATAAACGCACAAGAAAAGCATGTCCGCACGGGGTGGAACTTCGGTGTGCTGCCCAGCGTGGCGTTCGATGCCGACCTGGGGTTCCAGTACGGTGCCTTGACCAACATCTATTATTATGGCGACGGCTCGACATACCCTGAGTATCTGCATTCCATCTATGCCGAGGCGGCCTATACCACCAAGCATTTCGGCATCTTCCGCACGTCATACGACTCGAAATACTTGATTCCGAACCATCGCCTCAGCGTCGACCTTACCTACCTGCCCGACCAGATGTGCGACTTCTACGGCTTCAACGGCTATGGCAGCCTCTACAACCCCGACTATGCCAAGCAGGACAATGCGGCCTATGTCACCCGGGCTTTCTACAAGTACCGCCGCGACCTCTTCCGCTTCTCGGCCGACCTTCAGGGCGAAATCAGCAAGCCGTGGTATTGGAACGTCGGAATCGGTATGCTCCATTTCGGTGTGGGGAGTGTGGATGTCGACCGTCTCAACAAGTTCACCCGCGACGAGGCCGACTATCTGCCCGACACGGTGACGCTCTTCGACTACTACGTCGCTCGCGGATATATAAAAAGCTCCGAGGCTTCGGGTGGCCTTCATCCCTACCTGCATGGCGGCGTCACCTACGACACACGCGACCGACAGCAGAACCCCCGCCGCGGCATCCATACCGACGCCTTCTTCACCTACTATGCCGGTCTGGGTTCGATGAGCGACTACAATAATGTGAAGTTCAACGCCTCCTGGCGTCATTACCTCCCCGTCGTCGAGAACCGCCTCACCTTCGCCTACCGCGTCGGCACGCAACTGAACGTAGCTGGCAACTGCCCTTTCTACCTCAACACCTACCTCAACCAGCTCTATATGCAACGTGTTGTCTACGAGGGTCTCGGCGGTGCCAACTCGGTACGTGGCATCATGCGCAACCGCATCCTCGCCCCCGGCGTGGCGTTTGCCAACATCGAGCTTCGCACACAACTCTTCAGCTTCAAGGTGGGCAAGAACCTTTTCTATGTGGGTATCAACCCCTTCCTCGATGCCGGCATGGTGGTGCAACCGTACAAAGAAGTAGTAAAAGACCCCGTAGAGGCTGACAAGTATCTAATAGTTCCCCATTCCCTTGATGATTATTTCCACCTATATGACGAAAGTCGCCTCTATTCCCCACACCTCTCCGGCGGCTGCGGCCTCAAGGTGGCGATGAACGACAACTTCGTCCTCAGCGTCGACTGGGCCACCGCCTTCGACAAGCAGGACAACGGCAAAGTCAGCAACCTCTACATCAAAATGGGGTACATGTTCTGACACTGTAACCAACTGCGTCCCCGCAGTTTCACTGTAACCAACTGCGTCCCCGCAGTTTCACTGTAACCAACTGCGTCCCCGCAGTTTCACTGTAACCAACTGCGTCCCCGCAGTTTCACTGTAACCAACTGCGTCCCCGC